>NZ_DASUBE010000084.1:0-42160 GCF_035763405.1 Edaphobacter sp. | reverse complement strand
TCGCCCATCCAGCGTCCGCGGTCGCGCTTTGGAGCGTCCCAGATACCGTCCTGCATGCAGAGATGCGCGGTGTACGCGCCGGTCTCCCAGATGCGGTTCAGCAGAGGGTCGGAGGACTCGAACGCGCCTTCGTACTTCACTGGATAAAAGATGTCATCGACACGGATGGTTTTGAAGTGAAGCTCGGGGCCTCCGCCGACGAAGCGGACCTTCGCATAGCGGAAGGCCGATTTTGGCCCGTAGCCCGTTCCATGGGGCGGAATCGTCAACTGGTTCACGCCGAGGTATGGCGACTTGAGCGCCTCGTCCTCGGACTCGCCCATCTGGAGGGTCACGGTGGCGGGCGTGTCACTGTCGTTGGCGATCTCGACGCGGCCGGTCAGCTCGCGGCCAAAGTCCAGAAACAGACTTGGCGCCTCGGCGTCTGTCAGCACGGTTGAAGGCAGACGCACGCCGAACTCGCCTGTGCCTTCCTTGAGCGCATCTGTATTGGTGAAGGAGCCACGGCCGGTGTAGCTCTCCAGAATTCCGCTCATCGGAATCTTCAGGTGGGCCAGGTAAGAGGAGATGCCATCGTACCCCGGCCAGTTGTACATGCCGGCGTCGGCGTTCCACTGGAACAGATCGACCGAGCTTTCGATGCCACCGATACTCTGCACTTTGGCCCATGTGGAATCGTCAAATGCGGGCTTCTCCCATCCGCTGGCAGCGGTAGTGGTGCTCTTCCATGTAGGGTCGCTCATGGTGAGCGCAGTTCCGTTGACGCCGGGGAATTCCGGCACAATCTTCGCCACCAGCACTCGTCCGGAGGTCTGTTGCTGTACCAGCGCGCTGTTTGCGAAGCCGGTCACGCCGCGCCCGCGCACTGCTTCGATGGCGATGGTGTTTTTGCCGGCGTGCAGAAACTTCGCCACCGGCGTGATGAAGACATGAATGCCCAGCGGCGAAGAGGTGTCGCTATTCACCGAGTCGGCCAACTGTCCATTGAGCCACACCTTTATGCTGCGCGGGCCAGCGATGTACAGCGTCGCCGCGCGCGGGACACGCTCCACGTGAAACATGTGGCGGAAGTAGTGCGGCTCGATCTGCTTCATCATGCCCGGAAGCCGATAGGTCAGTCGCGTATCTTGATGAGAGGTGTCCGCCGTCCAGATGTATTGCTCCGGCAGGGGCGTGTGAATGCTCGACTCCAGCACGGGAGTCGCGCTGCGAGTAGGGTCAAGCGGTTCCGGTGCGGTCGCTCGTTTGCTTTGCGCGTAGACATTGACCGAGGTCATTGCGGCCACCATGGCCCAGCATCCTAAACACGCACCGATTTGTCGCCTCATGCAGAAAACCTCACCTTCCAGATTGAAAAAGTTTCCTCCTTATACCGTTCCAGCGGACGGTTGGCAATAACGTTGGATTGTTTTCTGCAAACGGGCGAAGGGGGATGCGAGACGTGCTCCGGAGGGAGTGGGGTAGTGCTACCAGTCGCGGCCAATGCGCGAGAGCGGGCCACAGTCTCCCTCGGTCAGATAGCAGCGGAGGAGTCCACACACCACGGTCGTTGCCGCACCCACAATCATGTACAGGATGCCGGTCGTAATTCTGCCCGTCAGGTAAGGGAAGATGAAGATGACCACGCCCGCGTACATCAAGATCGTCAGCACGATACGCATCACTTGCTTCATACCGTCCTCACTTCGCTGGGGTCGCCAGCGCGGTTGCTCCTATCTCTTTAACGCAGCAACGTGCCGGAAGATACTGTGCTCGATTGCGCCTTGGGTCGACTCAAGGCATCCAACACCGCTCCGTGCGCCATTTTATGCCCAGCGGGGCACATTTGACAGCATTCTTTTGTGCGTTTGCGCCGAGCATTTCTCCTTGTTTTTGCTGATGTTACGCAGCCGGGACCGTCAGCTTGCGTGCTGTTTTACACTTGAGCCATGCTTCAGGCCGCCATCATCTCCAAGCCGCAGAAGCCGGAACTCGCCGGCATTCTCGGCGATCTGCTTACGTGGCTCAAAGACCACGGTTATGCCGCGCTGCTCGACCCGGAGAGCGCCGCTTACCTCAACGCGCCCAATGCGATCGAGCGCGCCGAGTTACCCGCCCACAAACCGAACATCGTCATCGTGCTTGGCGGCGACGGCACCTTGCTTGCAGCGGCGCGCGCCTTTGCCCACACCACCACGCCGATCCTCGGCGTCAACCTTGGCGCTCTCGGTTTCCTTACGGAGGTGCCGCTGGGCGAGGTTTACACCGCGCTCGATGCCTGGTGCGCCAACCGCGCCGACATCGAAGTCCGCAGCATGATCCACGCCGAACTCATTCGCGACGGCAAGGCGGTACAGCAGTGGGACGCGCTCAACGATGTCGTTGTCACCAAGGGCACCATCGCACGCATGGGCGACTTCACCGTCGAGATCGACCGCCAGTTTGTGGCGACGTTCCGCGCCGATGGCGTAATTATCGCTACGCCTACCGGGTCAACGGCCTACAATCTTGCGGCAAACGGCCCCATCATCATGCCCTCGGTGGACGCTATCGTTGTCAATCCGATTTGTCCGCACCTGCTGACCATCCGGCCTATCGTTGTACCGGGTGAATCGACGGTCAGCGTGCATGTCGTCGGCGTGCCAAACCAGATTTATCTCACCGTTGATGGTCAGCAATCGGTGAAGCTTCAGTTGGATGACGTCATCACCTGTCAGCGGTCCAAGGCCAGCGTGCGGCTGCTGCGTCCACGTCCAAACGGCCTGTTCAGCGTGTTGCGCACCAAACTGAAATGGGGCGAGCGGTAGCTTCTAGTGCAGTTCAGGGTTTGCCGCGCAGCGTGACCATTGGGCCGCCGACGGGGTAGCAGAAGACTTTGCCGTGGCTGAGGGCGATCTTGCGTTGGGCAAGGCTGGCCATCTCGGGGTCGTGCGTCACCATCACGATGGTGTGGCCGTTCCTGTGCAGGTCTTCGAGCAGCTCGGCGACGATCTCCTGATTGGCGGCATCGAGATTGCCTGTAGGCTCGTCGGCGAGCAGAATCGGTGGGTCGTTGATGAGCGCGCGGGCGATGCAGACCCGTTGCTGCTCGCCGCCGGAGAGTTCGCTGGGGAGATGGTCGGTGCGATGGCCGAGACCGACTTTTTCGAGCGCGCGGCGTGCTTCCGCTTCATCGGTCATCGAGTGGAAGTACTGCGCCAACATCACGTTTTCGACTGCGGTGAGGTAGGGAATCAGATGAAACTGCTGGAAGATGAAGCCGATCTTGTCGGCGCGGAAGCGGTCCATCTCGACGGCGGACATGGTCGTCACATCGACGTTGTCGATCTTCAGTTCGCCGGACGTGGGACGGTCGAGACAACCGATGAGGTTCACCAGCGTGCTCTTGCCCGAGCCTGAGGGCCCGGTGATAGCGACCCATTCGCCTGCGACAATCGAAAACGAGGCGGAGTCGAGCGCGCGCACCACTCCCGCGTGGCCGCTGTACTCGCGCGTGACGTGGTTGAGCGAGATGACGGCGCAGCCTGGCCGCGTGATCTCGGGCAGGTCCACTGCGGGGCCGGGTTCGTCCGAATGTAATAGATGACCTTCGTTCACAGTTCCATCCTCTCACTCGCCCTTTAACAATGCAGCAGGTTGCAGGCCGCGCAGAACGCGCATGGGAAATAATGCCGCCATCGCGGCGATGATGACGTTCAGCAAGACCACCAGCGGAAGCACGGACAGATGCGGGAGCGTGGCCGTGTGGAAGTTCGTCTCGCTAATGACCCAGGCTGCGGCTGAGCCGATGATGAATCCGAGGATGACGCCCGCGAGCGCGAGCGCAAGCGCCTCCAGCAAAAACAGCGCCATCAACTGGGTCTGCGAACCGCCCAGCGCTTTCATCAGGGCGAAGTCACGGCGGCGTTCGAGCACGCTGGCCGAGAGTGTGGCCAGGACCGAGACTGCGACCGTGAGGGCGATCAGCAGGACCGCGCCGTACATCAGCGCGTGCGTGCGGTCTACGATGCGCGACTCGCCTTCGACCAGCTCGCGGACAGGCTGCACCTGGACCTCGGGCAGCGCCTCGCGCAGTCGCGTCATTGCAGCCTCGACTGCTTTTGCACCGCCGGGAATCTGCACCTCGATGACGCTGGGCTGTATGCCGGTCCACTGTGTGAAGGCGGCGAGCGGCAGGTAGATGCGACTGTCCTCGTCGCCGCCAGTGCGTAGTTCACCGGCACTGTGCACCGTGATGGAATGGCCGCTGAAGGTGAGCTTCAGGTTTGTCTTATCGGAGATGAAGTTGGCCGCGCGCTGGCCAATCAATGCTGCATTCGCGTCTTCGGGCGCTGGCCACGTGGCTACCTGCCACCACGAATCCAGTTTCCGCACCGCTGCGAAGTCGGTTCCGGCGACGACGACGGATGTTCCTCGGTCGGTCGTTGCTACGGCGTAGCCGAACTCTGCGGCCAGAGCGTCTTTGCCTGCTGCCTGCTGGACGCGCAGAAGCGCATGGGGAGGCAGCGGCTTCGAGGCAGGGGCGGTGATGACAACGTTCGCGCCGAAGCTGCGAAATTCTTTGTGCAGCTTCGCGTTCAGGTCGGCGTAGAGGGTCAGCAGTGCGGTGGCGATGGCTGCCGAGACCGTCAGGGCAACCAGCGCCGACAGGCTCCGCGAGCGACGATGCACCAACGAGCGGCGCAGCATTCCGGTGAAGCTGAGACGCGGCATCAGACGTCCTCCCGCAGGATAGTCGAGGGATTCACGGCGAGCGCGGCGCGAATCGACGGTGTGCTTCCGGCGATAGCGACGATCAGTGCCAGTGCGACGATGACGGGCAACAGCACGGGATTCAGCACATCTGCGCTGCCGTCGCCTGAGAAGATGCGCGCGCCGAGCCAGGCCGCGAGGCCGGAGCCGAAAAGATAGCCGAGTGCGCCGCTAAGCACGGCGAGCAAGCCGGTCTCAGAGTAGAAGAGCAGGGCGATGGAGCCCTTGCTTGCGCCGAGCGAACGCATCAGGCCAATCTCTGTACGGCGTTCGAGCACCGCGGCCGCCATCGCTGCGCTGACTGCGAAGCCGGCAGCGAGCAGCGCGGCGAGGCTGACCAGCCACATCAGTCCGCTGATGCGCTTCAGCACGGTGCCTTCGCTCTGCTCGACGCGGCGCACCTGCTCAGCCTGCGCGCCGGGAATTGCCTCGCGGATCTGATACGCGATGGAGTTGGCATACGGGCGGCAGTACCAGATCTCGTGCTGCTGGGGCGAGAGCGTGTCGGGGTCCTTGCGGGCGAAGGCGTCCTCGGGCTTGGTGCGTGCGCTGACCTCGACGCGGCTCACTGCATCGGGTAGGTTGGCGATGCTCTGTGCGGTGCTGAGCGGAAGCAATATCTGCTTGTCGGTCGCGTCTCCCGTGGAGACGATGCCGGTGATGCGCAGCGTTCGGCCATTCGCGGTCAGCGTGTCGCCAGTCTTCAGATGCAGGCTCGATGCGAGCGTGCTTCCGACGGCTGCTTCGGTGTTGTTCGTCGTGCTGTCAGCTTCTTTCGGCCACGCACCGATGAGCTTCCACCAGGGATGGAGCGCGGGCGCTCCTGTGACCAGCGAGCCGGGGTCGTTCGTCAGTGCATGATGGAACCAGAGGCCGAGCGCGCTGACGCTGGTGTCGTCGCCGGAAGGAGTTTTTACATCGAGACGGACAGGAAGCTGCGGGCTGATGCCGGTGATGTTGTTGGCCCAGAAGATCGTGTGGAGCTTCTTCAGGTCGCTCTCGTGCAGGTAGGAGCCGCCGGTCGCAGGCTTGATGTCGGCTCCGCCGATTTTTACGTCGAGCAGGTCGGTCTTGGGATAGACGACGATGTTCGCACCGTAGACGGCCAGCTCTTTGTGGATGCGGTCGCCGATGGTGGTGGCGAGGGCGAGCATGGCGGTGACGGCCGTCGTGCCGAGGAGGATGGCGATACCGGCCAGCATCTTGCGGCGACGCTGGCGGCGGAAGCTCTCCATGAGCAGGCGGAAGAACATTTCAGCGCTCGAAGATCTGGGTGAGGGCGCGGAGGTCCGCTGCCTGGATGACGACCTGGCCGCCGCCGATCTCGGACTTGAGCGGGATAGGGTTGCAGCCTCCGCGCTGGCCCATTGATGCCGGGTTGAGCGGCGAGGCGCACATCTTGCAGGTGATGCCCTGGCTGCCGATGTAAAAGCCTACCGGGCCGCAGATCTGGCAGGCGTCGGCTACCGAGACGATCTCACCGTTGGGCTTTTTGTAGAGCAGGAAGCGGACCTCGACGCTCTTGCCTTTGGCGTCGTCCACGTGGACGCCGTAGCGGTGGAGCTGATCGTCGTTGATGGAGGAGGTGGGCAGCGTGACCTGCGTGCCGACGAGCGTGACGGCGGTGGTGGGGCTGAGGGCGGTGGAGCTTTTGGCGTAGATGAACTCGGCGGTGGAGAGGAAGATGAAGACGAAGCTGGTGACGACGACGGCGTTCATCCAGAGCTTCTCGCGGCGCTCGGACCACTCGGCACGGCGCCGGTCGGCGGGGGTGGCGTTCGATGGCAGCGTGACCGGGGCGCGGCGCTTGTATTCGAGCAGGACCATGAGGCCGGCGAGTGCAAGCATGGTGACGAAGAAGAAGAGGTCGTTGCGGACGATGGGACCGATGAGCCGCATCTCGGTGGTGCTGGAGGGGAGAACGCCATTCTCGCTCAACTCGTGCAGGCCGCTGACGACGAGCTGGAAGGCCACGAAGTAGAGGATGACGGTGGTGATGCGGAAGAACCGCTTCAGGTTGATCTTGACGCTTCCGCGGACGAACAGGACTCCAAAGACGACGGCGACGGCGATGCCGAGGAGCGTGCCGGTGAAGCTGAGTAGCTCGGTGGAGTTGAGGGTGACGGCGGAGAGAATCAGGACGGTCTCGGCGCCTTCGCGCAGGACGAGCAGGAAGACGAAGAAGAAGAGGCCGAACTGGGAGACGTTGTCTCCGGTGAACTTTGCGACTTTGGCTTCGATGTCTCCCTTCATGGTGCGGGCGGCGTGGTGCATGAACCAGATCATGGAGACGACGAAGACGGCGGCGGCGAGCATGACCCAGCCTTCGAAGATGTCGGTATTGAACTGGGCGCGGGCCATGATGATGGCTCCGGCGACGCTGGCGGCGATGGCCGCGCCGAGGGCCCAGAAGACGGTCCGCTTGAGTTCGTTCCGGCCGATCTTGGTGAGGTAGGCAAAGACGATGCCTACGATCAGCGATGCTTCCACACCCTCTCGGAGGGTGATGATAAACGCCTGCAACATGAGGTCTTTCTCTTCCGGTCAGGAGTTGGTTCGAGCGGGGGAAATCGGACTCGCTCGCTCCTTATTCAGTCTATTGCGGACTAAATTGGTCGTCAATTTACTGCGGCTGCTCCGCAGGTACCTCCTCCCCCCGGTTAAGTACTCAAAGTCCTTCAAACATTGGACTTAGGTCCGGACTTCGGTTTGGAGGTCCGGTTGGGATGGAGATTGTCTGAGGGCACTTGAGCCTCTATTTCTATGATAGCGGATGGAGGTAACTCGACCGCCAAGGGTTTGCTTTCTGTTTTCAAGGCGATGGGTGGGGTGGGGGGTTGACAGGGTGTTGGGAGCGGCAAAAGCGGGTCCTCCCACTGTGCGGAAGGATGGCAACTGAAAAGTGGCTGGTGGAGTGTGTGCGTTCCCACCCTGGGCGATGAAGCTGCCAAGGATGGGGCAGCCGAGCGTTTGTGGCGGTTTGGAAGAAGGCAAAAGCAGATTCCTTCCCCTTCGGCTTCGCTCAGGGTACGGAATGGAAATGCAAAGGGGCTACGGAATGGAAATGTAAAAAGGCTGTGAAATCGAAATGCAAAAAAGTTACGGAATGGAAATGAGCGACGGAATGGAACCGGGTTGATACGTTTGCGGCTTTGGGGCGTCTTATCAGGTAGAGTCCGTCAATCCTGAAAGCCCATGAGCTACACTGAGGACGTGGAATCAATTTCACAAATGAACAGCAGTAGAGTGTTGCGCTATCTGGTTGGCGCGATGCTGTGCGGGCTGTTGCTGGTCTACGCGCTGGGCGCGAAGCTGGCGCTGTACCATACGGGACAGCCGGGCGCGCGGTCGGTAGCTGCGACCAAGGCGTGGCAGGACCAGGCGATCCCTTCGGTTGAAGCTGAGATTGCGCCTGTGCTGGCGACGCCGTCGGTGATGGAAGCTGTTGCGGCGCTGCTGAGCCTGGTTTTTGTTGCTGTGTGGTACGTTGCGGAAGACAAGCCGGTGATGGCTGTAGCCCACGGATTTTCGCCGCATCTTTCTGTACGTCCCCCTCCTGCTGTTTAAGACGTTTCGCTCCCTGCCGGAGCCGTTCCGGCCCCGGCTTTGTGCCCTTTTACAGGCACGGCTTTTTGCCCATGCCAAGTGAGTGATGACGATGAATCGTGTTTCTGCATTGCAGGCCAAGGTGTCAGTTGGCCTTCTGTCTCTGTCTTTGTTGTTTGTCGCGGGACTGGGTTGCAATCGTTCGGCGGCGGTCCAGACGGATCCGCCATCGGCTGAGGTGATTGCTCCGATTGCGGTGGTGAAGCATGCTCCGCTGAGCAAGTCGCTGGATGTGGCGGGAGAGTTCTTCCCGTATCAGGAGGTCGAGCTTCATGCGAAGGTTGCGGGCTACATCCGGCACATCAACGTGGACATTGGCGACCGGGTGCGGGCGGGTGAGGTGCTGGCGACGCTGGATGTGCCGGAGTTGACGGCGCAGGCTGCGGGCGCGAATGCGGGCGTGGCGCAGACGCGGGACCAGATTGCGCGGGCGAAGAGCGACATTCTGCGCGCGCAGGCGAACCATGACGCGCTTCATGCGGCGGCTAAGCGATTGCAGCAGGCTTCGGCTGCGCAGCCTGGGTTGATTGCGCAGCAGGAACTGGACGATGCGAATGCGAAGGACCGCGAGGCGGAGGCGGCGCTGGATGCGGCGAAGTCAACGCTTTCGGCGATGCAGCAGCAGCTTGGGGTTTCGCAGGCGGACCAGCAGCGATATTCGGCGATGGTGGATTACTCGCGGATTGTGGCACCGTTCAGCGGTGTGGTGACGTGGCGGTATGCGGACACGGGCGCGCTGATTCAGGCGGGCACGTCGAATGCAAGCTCGATGCCGGTGGTGAAGCTGGCGCAGGTGGACATGCTGCGGTTGCGGCTGCCGGTGCCTGCGTCGCTGGTGGGGTATGTGCGAATTGGCGATCCGGCGACGGTGCGGGTGAAGGCGCTGGGGTTGACGTTCACCGGCAAGGTGGCGCGGACGACGGCGGCGCTGGATCCTTCGACGCGCACGATGCAGGTGGAGATTGATGTGCCGAACAAGGACGGCAAGCTGGCTCCGGGGATGTATGCGGATGTTTCGCTGGCGATTGAGTCGGCGGGCGACGCGCTGGTGGTGCCGGTGCAGGCGGTGGACCAGACGGGTGTTGAGCCGTTTGTGAAGATTGTGAACCGCGACGGCGTGGTGGAGAAGCGCACCGTCGAGTTGGGTGTGACGACCGCGACCGAGGCGCAGATTTTGAACGGCGTGAAGGATGGCGACCAGGTGATTGTGGCGCAGCTTGCGAACTTTGAGACGGGCGAGAAGGTGACACCGCAGCAGAGTGTGAGCGTGGGCTTTTCGCCTGACGGGGAGGGCAAATAGATGTCGAGCTTTGCGCTTCGTTACCCGTTCTTCATCATTATGCTTTGTCTGATCATCGGGGTGGTGGGCTCGGTGACGGTAGCGCGGATGCCGGTGGATCTGTTTCCGCAGATTGATATTCCTGTGGTCGTGGTGGCGACGTTTTATAACGGGATGCCGCCGGAGGCGATTGAGTCGCACATCACGGACCCGTTTGAGCGGTTCTTTACGTTGGGCAGCGGGATTGACCACATCGAGTCGCGGTCGCTGCCGGGCGTGAGCTTGATCAAGGTTTATTTTCAGCCGGGAGTTGATCCGAATGCGGCGGTGACGACGATCTCGAACCTGGCGATGGCGCAGTTGCGACGGTTGCCGCCGGGGACGCTGCCGCCGGTGGTGCTGAAGTTCGATGCGTCGAGTCTGCCGGTGTGTTTGATCACGCTGAAGGGACAGGGGCTGAGCGAGACGCAGTTGCACGACATTGGCCAGTACGACGTGAGGAACCAGTTGGCGAACGTGCCGGGCGCTTCGGTGCCGGTGCCGTTTGGCGGGAAGTACAGGCAGATTCAGGTGTATGTGGATCCGGTGAAGCTGGAGGCGCACCAGTTGAGCCTGATGGACGTGGTCAGGACGGTGAATGATTCGAACTCGATTCTGCCGTCGGGCGATGTGAAGATCGGGCCGAAGGACTTCAATATTTATACGAACTCGCAGTTGCCCGATATGAAGGACATTGACGATCTGCCGCTGAAGACGGTGGGCAATGGGCAGTTGCTGATCTCGGACATTGGCGAGGCGAAGGATGCGAATGCGATCCAGACGAACATCGTTCGCGTGGATGGGCAGCACTCGGTGTACCTGCCGATTTTGAAGCAGGGTGGCGATAGCAACACGATCTCGATTGTGAATGGGATTCGCGCGGGGATTAAGGGGCTGGTGGATGTGCCGAAGGCGCTGGTGGCGAAGGTGGTCTTCGACCAGTCGGCGTTTGTGAAGACGGCGATTCGGAACCTGGGGAACGAGGGCGGGATCGGGTTGATTCTGACTGCGTTTATGATTCTGATCTTTCTGGGGAACTTTCGCGCGACGCTGGCGGTGATGCTGTCGATTCCACTGTCGGCGCTGGCGGCGTTTCTGGCGCTGAATCTGGGCGGCGGCACGATTAACAGCATGGTGCTGGGCGGGTTGGCACTGGCATTTTCAAGATTGATCGACAACTCGGTGGTGGTGCTGGAGAACATCTTCCGGCATATGGAGATGGGGAAGTCGCCTGCAGTTGCGGCTGAAGAGGGTGGAAGGGAAGTGGCGCTGCCGGTGCTTGCGGCGACGTTCACGACGGCGATTGTGTTTTTTCCGGTGGTGTTTCTTTATGGCGTGAGCCGGTTTTTGTTTACGGCGCTGGCGCTCTCGGTGGTGCTGTCGATGTTCGCTTCGTATCTGGTGGCGATGACGGTGGTGCCGCTGTTCTGCGCGAAGTTCATTAAGAATGCGCATGGAGAGGCTGGGCACAGGCCGGGGAAGACTCCGTTTCAGCGGTTCGTGCGCGGATTCAATCGCAGCTACAACCGGATGCTGATGCACTACGACAGGAGCGTGGGCAAGGCGTTGCAGTCGCCGCGTGCGGTGGTGGTGGGCGTGCTGGCGGTGTTTGTGGTGAGCCTGATGCTGTTTCCGTTCATGGGGGAGGCGTTCTTTCCGCGGACGGACCCAGGGCAGTTTGCGATTCGCGTGAAGGCTCCGACGGGCACAAGGCTGGAGGTGACGGACCAGTATATTGCGCGCGTGGAGGCTGATATTCGCTCGGTGGTTCCGAAGAAAGACCTCGGGATTATTGTGTCGAACATTGGCACAGTATCTGGGTTCTCGGCGATTTATACGAGTAACTCGGGGCCGCATACGGCGTATGTGCAGGTGAGTCTGAATGAAGGGCACAAGTTGAGCAGCTTTGACTACATGAACCGCGTGCGGGCGAAGGTGCAGCAGGACTTGCCGGAGCTTTCGACGTACTTTGAGACGGGTGGGCTGGTGGATGCGGTGGTGAATCAGGGACTGCCTGCGCCGATTGATGTTCAGGTCGGTGGGAACAATATGGAAGAGGCGCACGCGGTGGCGGCTGACCTGGCGCGGAAGATTCGCGGACTGAAGGGCGTGAGCGATGTGCTGATTCCACAGGACATGGATTATCCGTCGCTTGAGCTGAATGTAAGGCGGGAGATGGCGGCGCGGCTGGGGCTTGATTCGCGCGAGGTGGTGGACAACGTGATTACGGCGCTGGCCTCGAATGGAATGATTGCGCCGAGTTACTGGGTCGATCCTAAGTCGGGGAATAATTATTTGCTGACGGTGCAGTATAAGGGCGCGCAGATTCAGTCGATGACGGACTTGAAGCAGATCCCGTTGCACTCGAAGGACGGCGCGGAGGTGACGAACCTTGGCGCGGTGGTGGACATCAAGCGGCTGAATGCGCCGACGGAGGTGGACCACTACCAGCTTCGGCGCGTGATCGATGTGTATGTTGCGCCGTCGGGCGAGGACCTGGGCGGGCTGGCTACGAAGGTGGACAAGCTGATCGCCGAGGAGCATACACCTTCGGATATTCGCGTGACGATGCGCGGGTCGGTGGAGGGGATGCGGCGGTCGTTCAAGAGCTTCGGGCTTGGGCTGATTCTGTCGATTGTGCTGGTGTACCTGATTCTGATGGCGCAGTTTGCTTCGTTCTCGGACCCGATGATTATTCTGCTGGCGGTTCCGCCGGGGATTACGGGAGTGATTCTGACGCTGCTGGCGACGCATACGACGCTGAATGTGATGTCGCTGATGGGCGTGATTATGATGACGGGAATTGTGGTGTCGAACTCGATCCTGATTGTGGACGTGGCGCGGATTCTGCGTGGCGAGGGGATGCCGATCGATGAGGCTGTGGCGACGGCGTGCCGGTTGCGGCTGAGGCCGGTGCTGATGACTTCGTTTGCGACGATCCTGGGGATGATTCCGATGGCTCTGGCGCTGGAGGCTGGCAGCGAGCAGTACGCTCCGCTGGCGCGGGCGATTATTGGCGGGCTGCTGGTTTCGGTGATTGTGACGGTGTATGTGGTGCCGGCGGCGTATCTGTGGGTGCATCGGCATGAAGAGGCCGCGGTTGCGGTGGAAGAGGGAGCTTAGATGAGGTCCATGGCTACGGCTTGTTTTTTTGTGATGATGGGGACGCTTTCAGTGGGGGCGCAGGTGGCTCCAACTGTGCCTGCTCAATCGTCGAGCCAGACGTTGACGATTTCGCAGGCGGAGCAACTGGCGCTGAAGAATAATCCTCGGATTGCGGTGGCGCGGCTGGAGGCGCTGGCCGAGGGGCAGGTGACGCGCGAGGCACGGTCGTCTGAACTGCCGGAGCTGGCGGGCAACCTGACGGCAGTGGAACCGAAGGCTGGAAGCCGCGTGACGGCGGGCGGGTTGAATAATCCTGTTCTCTATGAGCGCGCGGCGGCGGGTGTGACGTTGCGGCAGATGATTACGGACTTCGGCAGGACACGCAATCTGGTGGGTTCGGCCGAGCTGCGCGCGAAGGCTGCGGCGAGCGCGCAGATGGCGACGGCGGACGACGTGACGTATGCCGTGGATGAGGCGTTTTATCACGCGCTGAGCACGCAGGCGGTGTTGAAAGTGGCAGCCGATACGGTGAAGGCTCGGCAGACGACGGCTGACCAGGTGAGTGCGCTGACGGCGGCGAAGTTGAAATCGACGCTCGATTTGAGCTTTGCGAATGTGGATCTGGCGCAGGCGAAGCTGCTGCTGGTGGATGCCGAGAACGCAAATCAGGACGCGCTGACGACACTGAATGCGCTGCTTGGGAATGAGCGTGACGTGGCGTACACGCTGGTGGACGAGACGCCGAAGTCGCCTGCGGTGGCTCCCGAGGATGCGGAGCCGCTGGTGACGGAGGCGTTTGCGCGCAGGCCAGATTTGCAGTCGCTTGATGAGCAGTATGCGGCGGCGAAGAAGTTCAGCGCGGCGGAGCACGATCTGTGGAGGCCGACGGTGACGGCGCTGGGCGTGGTGGGAGATACTCCGGTGCGCGCGGACCAGATTACGACGCCGTGGTATGGCGGCGTAGGCGTGAATATGAATGTGCCGCTGTTCAATGGGTTTTTGTACACGGCCCGGGCGAAGGAGGCCGACCTGCGGGCGGGAGCGGCGAACGAACAGGTGCAGGCGTTGCGGCAGACGATTGCGCGCGACGTGAGGGCGACGGTGCTGGCGGCGCAGTCGAACTTCGAACGCATTGCCGTGACGGGGCAACTGGTGAAGGAGGCAAGCTCTGCATTTGACCTGGCGCAGACGCGGTACAAGATTGGACTTTCGTCGATTGTGGAGCTGAGTCAGGCGCAGTTGGCCGAGACGCAGGCGCAGATTGCTTATGCGAACGCCCGTTATGAGTATGAGGGGTCACTGGCGGCGATTCGGTTCCAGACAGGGCAGTAGAGGTAGCGAGCTGGGTTTTGTGTTTCCCACCCTTCGCAAAAGCTCGAAGGATGGGCCCCGGGAAGTAACCCCCTTAGCGGCGATAAAGCCGCTGCGAAGACGGGACTCACGGCATCGACGGGGAGCGGGTGGGGATGCAGCGATTTGCCGGTTTGCAGGTGTAAACCGCAGTGTTCAGTATTGCGGGCAGGGCGAAACGAAGGTTTACAACAAAGATGTTTGATGACAGGCGGAGAAAGGGACCGAGGCAGGCTGGAGATGGGATGGCGCTGCCGTCAACATATTCATAGGAAATAAGATGGAATTATGCAGGACTGGAAAGGGCCGATGGGTGGGTGTTTTCCGGGCGACGTTGAAGGTATGGCAGTTCAGATGCTGTAAATACTGGTGAAATATGTCGTATTGCAACATTTTGCTTACACCCTTCCTGTTGTGGCGGGCTGGGTGGGTGTGATCGGAGTCAGCTTTAGAGTTCAGGAACAACCTGTGCATCAAGCCGGGACCGTGTCGATGACGGCCCGGACACGCGGAGTTCGCACGAGGTCACTATGCAGCTCGCCGAAGCATTCAAAATCGCGTTCGACATTCACGGAAACCAGAGGGACAGGAGCGGAGAGCCTTACCTGTTTCACGTGGTCCGGGTGGCCATGTCGATGAAGACGGATGAGGAGCGCGCGGTGGCGCTGCTGCACGATACGGTGGAGGCTTCGGCAACGCTGGAGGCGCAGGTTGATCTGGTGCGGAAGATCCGGCTGCACTTTGGAGAGGTGGTCTCCAAGACCGTGCTGCGGCTGACGCGGACCGAGTTTGAACCTTATATGGACTACATCCGACGGCTGAGCACGGACAAGCTGGCAGTGAAGGTGAAGCTGGCCGATCTGGCTGACAACATGCGCGAAGAGCGGCTGACAAGGCTGCCGGATGTTGAAGCGGACCAGCTAAGAGCGAAGTATGGACCGGCGTATCTGTTCCTGGGCGGCGACATCAAAATCGAAGCCTATGGGGAGGAAAAGACGGCGGAGGAGCGCGAGCGGGCAGCGCGGGAGAGTCTGGAACAGGGGCGGAAGCCGTTTCCGGAGCAGTGCTGTGCGGAGTGCCATGGGCCGCTGGATGGGGCTTACCTGAAGCGGACTCCGGCGCGCGATGCGATTGTCTGCTCGAAGTGCTTCAGCGGGAACATGACGGAGACGCCGTCGGTTCGGTCAAGAGATTGATTTGGGATGGATTGTGTGGGGAGTGGTGCGCCCGGAGCGATTCGAACGCCCGACCTACTGGTTCGTAGCCAGTTGCTCTATCCAGCTGAGCTACGGGCGCACATTGCTTTGCATGCAACTCTTTAAAGATAACGGAATTTGCTGCGCTGAGCAACCTGTGGATGAGGGTGCGCTGAACGTTTATTGCGCGGTTTCAATGTCCTGGAGGACGGCCATTGCGGCGTTGCGGCCGTTGATGCCGATGACGCTGCCGCCGGGATGCGTGCAGGCTCCGCAGAGATAGACGCCTGGCATGGGAGTGCGCGAGGACAGGCGATTGGACCACATGAAATTGGGGAGACATTCGCCCTGGAAGATGTGTCCGCCGGTAAGGCCGACTTTCTGCTCGATGTCGGGAGGGCCGAGTACTTGCGCGTCAAGCACGGCGCTTTCGATATTGGAACAGAAGCGGGCGAGCGAGCGCATGGCGAGCCGGCGGACTTCATCGCGGCGCTCGTCCCATGTGCCGCGCGAAAATTGATAAGGAACGTATTGCGCGAAGACGCTCATGGTGTGGCGGCCGGGTGGAGCAACGGTGGGGTCATGGACGCTTTGGAAGTAGATCTCGCACCAGAGGTGTTCGGGTAGTTCGCGGCGTCCGGCCGCTGCGAATGCCGATTTCCACTCTGCTTTGGTGAGGGGAGTGTTGATTTGACCGTAGTGGTGCGGTTGGTTGAGGCCAGGGCGGGCGGCGAAGTCGGGTAACTCGCTGAGCAAGAGGTTGAGCTTGACGGTGCAGCCTTGGATGGGGATTGCTTCGACACGTTGGCTCCACGCCGGGTCTGCGGACGTACTGAGCAGGCGTCGGGTTTGTCGCGGGTCGGCGTTGGAGATGATGACCGGTGCGGCGATGCGCTCGCCGCCTTCGAGGACGACTCCTTCGCCGGGGAGAATCTGCGCGACGGGCACACTGGTGGCGATGGTGGCTCCTGCTTCTCGTGCAGCGTCGCAGAAGTAAAACGAGACCATGCCCATGCCGCCCTGGACGTAGCCCCACATGCCGGGCATGCCGCCGAGGCGGCCTGAAGCGTGATGAAAGCGAATGGAGGCGGTGCCGGGGTCGAATGGGCTGGCGTTGGTGCCGATAACGCCTTGCCCGAGATAGGCGGTTTGGAGCCGCTCGTCGGTGAGGTAGTGCTCGACGAACTCGGCCATCGACCAGTCGAAGAGTACATGCCTGGCTTCGTCGTCTGCGCCGAGGCGATCTTCGATCTGTTCGCGCGTGGGAGGCTCGCCGATCCATAGATCTCGGACCCACAGATCGCGCCCGCCTTCGGGGCGCAGGGCGTCACGCAGTCTGCGGATGACTTCGTTCATCGAGCGCCAGCCTTCGATGTCTGCCGGGGCAAAGGTGCGGACTTCGGCCTCGCAGCGTTGGTCGTCGTCCCAGAGCTGAATGCTGGAGCCGTCGAGGAAGGGAACGAAGAGGCCGTTGACGGCCGGTGTCCACTGGAAGCCGCGTGCGGGCAGATTCAGTTCGGAGATGACGAGCGGATGCAGCAGGCCCGCCAGATAGGCGCAGGGAGACATCCGCACTCCGGGAAAGGGCTCTTCGATGGTGCAGGCTCCGCCTACTCGGTCGCGGGCTTCGAGCACGAGGACGCACTTGCCTGCGCGGGCGAGATAGGTTGCGCAGGCTAGTCCGTTGTGGCCCGCACCGACGATGATCGCGTCCCAGGTGCGTGAGGCCAGTTCGTGCATGGGGGTGGGCAGGCCGACTTTGCCAAGGAGAGCTGCGGTAGGGGAAGCCATCCGGACAGTATCTATTTTGTGGAGGCAGGTGGGAAGATGGTGCGCCCGGAGAGATTCGAACTCCCGACCCTTTGGTTCGAAGCCAAATGCTCTATCCAGCTGAGCTACGGGCGCACGCGATGATTCAACATAGCGGAAATTACGGATGACGGCAATGCGTTGGTTGATCGGTGGATCGTAGAGAACGGCCCGGGGCTAAAGAGCCTGTGTGAAGACCGGGATTATGAGTTGGACCTTCAGAGGGTGATGAAAAAGTGTCTCGCCGGGAAGAAAGCGTACCTCAGCGGCTAAAGCCGCGTTGATTTTGCAGCGTTAGCGGCACGGCTGAAGCCGTGCCGCTAAGCAAAATTGACTTTTTCAGCACCCTCTAAAGCCCTGGGAGTGCAGTCTGACTTATACCCAGGCCTTCGGCCCAGGCTGGTATATGTCGCGCCTTTGGCGCTGGGTGCTCTGCGCCGTCCTCGTGCAGACTTTGAAGTCCTGCGCTTTCACGGCGAGGCCACGTTGGAGATTTCAGATCGCAACTAGGCTGCTGGGGCAGGCGCGGGTTCGGGTGTGGTGAACAGGGCGACGGGTTCGAGGGTGTCGAGGCCGGCGCGACGCAGGAGCTGGTGGATGACGGACTGGTTGAGGCGGCTGGCGTCGTACTCGACGCGGACGGTCTTCTCGGCTTCGTTGACGACCAGGCGGCGGACGCCGTAGACCTCGCGGACTTTGCCCAAGGCAAGCGTGGCGGCTTCGGTGGGAGGCGCTCCGTAGCGATACAAAACGTCAAGCTGTGTCATGTTTTGATGATACCAGCGGTGCAGGGCGAGGGCTGTGCTTTCGTAGAATGCAGAGATGGCGATTGCGTTGGTTGAGGGAAGTTTTGCCGGGCTGGTATTTGATTGTGATGGGACGCTGGTAGATTCTGCGCCTGCGCACCTGGGGGCGTTGCAGAAGGCAATGGAGCCGCTGGGTCTGACGATGACGGCGGACTGGTACTATCCGCGCGTGGGGCTGGGGCCGGATGCGCTGCTGGACCAGTTTGAAGAGCACGTTGCGGTGAAAGGGTTGCCGCGTGGCGAGATTCTGGGGCGATATGATGCGGCGTTCCGGCAGTGTCTGCCGCTGATACGAGAGGTTCGGGTGATTGCGGAAGTCGCGCGGGAGTGGCATGGGAGAGTGCCGATGGCGGTTGCTTCGAATGGGCGGCGCGAGAATGTGGAGGCAACGTTGAGGGCGGCGAATTTGCTTTCGCTGTTCGACGTGATTGTGGGGGCGGAGGATGTGGAGCGCGGCAAGCCCGCTCCGGACGTGTACATGAAGGCTGCGTGTCGGATGCGGGTTGCGCCGGAGGAGTGCGTGGCGTTTGAGGATTCGGATGAGGGGTTGGCGGCTGCGCGGGCCGCGGGGATGAGGGTGGTGGATATTCGAGGATATCTTTCTCCGGCGCGGTGACTGTGATTATGGACGGCTGTCCCAGGGGATTGTTGGGCTGCCGATGAAATGCGGGGGTTCTTCCCATTCGACTTCGCTCGGGGCAGGCTGCTGCGCTCAGAATGACCGGACAAATCAGGGTCGGGGGAGGGATTGACGAAAAGCAGATTCCTTCCCCTTCGGCTTCGCTCAGGGTACGGAATGGAGATACAAAAGGCTGCGGAATGGAAATGCAGGGGCTTGCGATGAAAGAGACTACATTTTGGCGAGGTAGTTCATGATGTTCGGGTCGGTCCAGTCCTGCGCGCCGATGAACTTGCGGCGGAGGGTGCCCTGGCGGTCGATGATGTAGGTTTCGGGGATCTGGACGGTGCCGTAGAGGGCGTTGATGCGCTGGTCGGCGTCGCGGATGGTGACGAGATTGACGTGGTGCTGGACGAGGAACTGGTGGTAAACGTCTGGGTCCTGGTCCATACTGATGGCGACGATTTCGAGGTTGGGCATCTTCTGGTGGAGCGCGAGCAGGCTGGGGAGTTCTTCGATGCAGGGCGGGCACCAGGTGGCCCAGAGATTGAGCACGACGACGTGGCCGCGCAGTTTGGAGAGATCGACGGAGTGGGTGCCGTCGGTGATGGAGAACTCGGGTGCGGGCTTGTCGATGTTGTGGGGATGGCTGCCGCGGTCGCAGCCGGTGACGAGCAGCAGGGACAGGGTGAGGGCGGTGGCAATTCTGGGTACGGGGTTCACTGCTTTTAATCATACGGATTTTGCGGGGTTTTTATAATAGGAAGTCGTGAGTATGGGAGCGGATCCGGGTGGGATGGAATTGTCGGTGATTGTGCCGGCGCGCGATGAGGAGCGTTCGCTGGGGGCATGTCTGGAGTCGCTGGTGCGGCAGTCGGAGCCAGGATTCGCGCTGGGTGTGGAGTGGGAGCTAATTGTTGTCGATGATGCCTCGACTGACGCGACGCGGAGGATTGCGGAGCAGATCGCTGCGAGTCACGCGGGCGTGACGGTGATGGATGCGCCTCCGCTGGATGTGACAGGATTTACCGGTAAGACGAATGCGTGCTGGGCGGCAGCGCAGATTGCGCGCGGCGGGCATCTTCTGTTTACCGATGCCGACACGGTGCATGAGGCGGGGGATCTGTCGCGGGCGCTGCGTGAGGCGGAGCGGCACAAGGCGGCGTTGCTCTCGTATTCGCCGCGGCAGGAGGTGAGCGGTTTCTGGCAGAGAGCGGTGATGCCGCTGGTGTTTTCTGAGCTGGCCTCGGTGTATTCGATGAAGGTGATTAATGATCCGGAGAGCGAGCTGGCGGCGGCGAATGGGCAGTTTCTGATGGTGGAGCGCGAGGTGTATTTTGCAGCGGGTGGGCATCGCGCGGTGGGCGACGCGGTGCTGGAGGACGTCGAGTTGGCGTACAGGATCAAACGCAGGCCGGCGCTGATTAGGTTTCGCTATGCACCGGAGGCGCTCTCGACGCGGATGTATCGTACGACGGGAGAGATGGTGGAGGGTTGGACGAAAAACCTGGCGCTGCTATTTCCCAAGCCGGTTGCGCTGGCGCTGTGGAGGATGCTCGATATGCTGCTGTTCTTCGGGCTGCCGGTGCTGGCGTTTGGGATATGGTGGCTGGTGCCGTGGCAGCGGGCTGCGATTTTGCTAATCTGGGCGCGGACGGTGTGGCGGTTTTATGCGCGGGTGGCGCGGTCGAATTTTCCTGCCGTGGATGTAACCATTTCCATTCTGGGCGTTCCTTTGTTTGTGTATCTGCTGGTGCGCAGCGTAGTTCACCGACGTATCAAAAAATCGGTAGTCTGGAAGGGACGCAGTTACAATCCGGTGCGTTGATTTGCCTGCATGTTTGCATCCGGTGGTTGGCGAGTTACGTCTAAATCAGGGAACTTATGATTTTTCTTACGCGCAAAGCTGAATTTTCGTCGGCCCACTACTACTGGAACAATGCCTGGTCCGTGGAGGAGAACGAGCGCGCTTTCGGCAAATGCGCGAACCGCAACGGACATGGGCATAACTACACGATCGAAGTGACGGTTGCGGGCGAAGTTGATCCGGTTTCGGGATTTGTCGTCGATCTAAAGGAGTTGAAGGAGATTCTGGAACGCGAGGTGGTTGGTGTGTATGACCATCGGCATCTGAATCTTGAGGTGCCGGAGTTTAAGGACGCGGTTCCGACGACGGAGAATATTGCGATTGCCATTTGGCGGCGGCTGGATGGAAAGATTCCGAACGCGAAACTGCATCGTGTGCGGGTGTACGAGATGCCCGACCTTTTTGCTGACTTCTACGGTGAATTATGAAGGCGTATCTTTCTCGGCGGTATCGATTCAGCGCCTCGCACCGTTTGCACACGGATGCGTTCGATGGGGAGAAGAACCGCGAGGTCTTTGGCAAGTGCAATAATCCGCATGGGCACGGGCATAACTACACCGTCGAGGTGACGATGAGCGGGCAGGTGGATCCGGTGACAGGAATGGTCTGCGATCTTGGTGAGTTGGATCGCTTTGCACGGGCGAACGTGTTGACGCGATTCGACCACGCGAACCTGAATACACTGGATTGTTTTCAGGGACGGGTTTCGACGACCGAGAACTTGTCGATGGAGATTTACAGGATTTTTCAGGGTTTTACGGCTGCGCATCTGGAGCGCGTTCATGTGGAGGAGACAAGCAACAATTCCTTCGACTATGCGGGCGACGCTTCGAGTGTTCGGGAATGAGGGAGAGAGATTATGGCACGCAACGCTTCCACGATTGAACCAGCAGCGCTGGATACGGTTTCGACCAGAGAGCTTTACCGCGAATTGCTGGTGCGCGTTGGCGAAGATCCGAACCGCGACGGTTTGCTGCGCACCCCCGAGCGCATGGAAAAGGCGATGGCCTTTTTGACCAAGGGCTACAGCATGGATGTGACTGAAGTGTTGCATGATGCGCTCTTCGACGTGGACTACGACGAGATGGTGATTGTGAAGGACATTGAGTTCTATTCGATGTGCGAGCACCATATGCTTCCGTTCTTCGGCAAGGCGCATGTGGCATACGTGCCCAATGGCAAGGTGATCGGACTGAGTAAGATTCCGCGGCTGGTGGATGTGTTTGCGCGACGGTTGCAGGTGCAGGAGCGGTTGACGCGGCAGATTGGCGATGCCATTACCGAGGCGATTCACCCGCAGGGTGTGGCTGTGATTATGGAGGCGGCGCATCTTTGCATGATGATGCGCGGGGTGGAGAAACAGGAGTCGAGCACGGTGACTTCGGCAATGCTAGGTGTCTTCAAGACACAGATGCAGACGCGCAATGAGTTTTTGTCGCTGATTCGGCGGCAGGGCAGTTCGCTTTAGTCAGTTTGTGGTGTGAGAAATACGGGGATCTCTCCACTGCGGCGGCAAAGGGCGCCGCCTCCGGTCGAGATGACGTGGTGTGGGTGCGCAAAGAGCATCGATTTCAGTTGAGATGATGTGGTGTGGGGGATGTTGGACCCCGCCTTAGGTGCGATGAAGCTGCGCCGAAGATGGGCACCCGTCCGATGCGAAACGTAGATTCCCTTCGGGAATGACAACAAAAAAGTGGGGACTGCCTTGGGGATATGGACGTCACCGGGACGATACCTCCAGGAAAACAGCTATAAACTGAGTAGACCTTGCATGAACGGTCTACTTGTACTCGATAAGCCTGCTGGTTGCACGTCGCATGACGTGGTTGCCATTGTTCGCCGCGCCACGGGCGAGAAATCGATTGGACATCTGGGAACGCTGGACCCGATGGCTACCGGTGTGCTGCCGCTGTTGCTGGGCAAGTACACGCGGCTGGCGCAGTTTTTTGGCCAGGCGGAGAAGCATTATGAGGGGCATATCCGGTTTGGGTTTGCGACGAACACGTTCGATGCGGAAGGCGATCCTGTTGGCGAGGCGCGGCCGCTGACGAAGTCGCTGGATGAGTTGCGTGAGCTGGCGATGGTATTTCATGGCGAGATGGACCAGGTGCCTCCGGTATTTTCCGCAAAGAAGATTAATGGCGTCCCGGCGCACAAGCTGGCACGTGCCGGGGCCGAGGTTCCGGTGAAGGCTGCGAGGATTACGATTCATCATTTTGAACTGCGTTCGTTGGAAGGGGACACGGCGGCGTTTACGATGGAGGTTTCCGCTGGTGGATATGTGCGCTCGGTTGCACATGAACTGGGACAGATGGCAGGGTGCGGTGCGCATCTGGCGACGCTGCGGCGGACGCGCGCGGGAGTGTTCTCGCTGGCGGGGGCGGTGACGGTGGAGCAACTGAAACAGGCGGCTTCGCCTATAGAGATCGAAGCGATGTTGCCGCATCCGCGCACGCTGCTGCCGGAGATGCCTTCGGTGACTGTGGACGAGCAACTGGCCGGGCGGTTGCGCAATGGGATGCAGGTGAATCTGCCCGAGTTCTCGCAGGCTCCACTGGTGAAGGTGTTTACTTCGCCGACGGAGATGCTGGCGATTGCGCGCCGCGTTGCTGGGACGTTGATGCAGCCGATGATTGTGATGGGTTAGCGCATGTTTTTCTAGAACTACAGTTTGGCGCAACCCGAAGCAAAACGCAGATTCCCTTCGGGAATGACAAACAAAAATGACAAACAAAAGGGGCGAAGGTGAACGCAGATTGCCTTCGGGAATGACAAACAAGGGGGCTGAAAGAGGTCACAGCCGGGCTCGTTTTTTACTTACCGCGCCCTCTTCAGCAGAGGCGTGACGAGCGGCAGGATGTTTTTCGCTACGATTTTGTTGCCTGCGGCGGTGGCGTGGGTCATGTCTTCCTGCATCATGCCAGGGACGCCGAAGACGCCTTTGAGCAGGAAGGGCAGCATGGGGACGTGGTATTTGCGGGCGAGCAGCGTGTAGGTGGCGTTGAACTGCTGTATATAGTCCGGGCCGTAGTTGGGCGGCAGCGTGATGCCGGCGAGCACGACTTTGATGCGGTTGGATTTGAGCGTGCCGATGATTTTGTCGAGGTTGGCGCGCGTGTCGGCAATGGGCAGGCCGCGCAGTCCGTCGTTGCCGCCGAACTCGACGACGACGACGGAGGGTTTCATGCTAAGGACACGGCCGAGCCGGTCTACACCATCCTTGGTGGTGTTTCCACTGATGCCTTCGTTGACGACGCGGTAGCGATAGCCGAGGGCGTCGAGGTCGGCTTGCAGGTAGTCGGGATAGCTCTGGCCGAGGTCGGTGCCGTGGCCCGCGGTGAGGCTGTCGCCGAAGCAGACGACGAGGGGGCGCGTGTCGGAGATTTGTGGGCGGGCGGTTACGGGCGCGGGTGGACCTTCGGGGTGCGGGGCGAGATTTTGTGCGGAATTCGTGATCTTTGTATCGCCGGCTTGCGTATCTGCATCTGTGGAAGAGGCAGGGACGTGTTTTGTATGGCAACCGCTGAGGGCCAGCGCGACAACCGCTACTATAAGAAGGAATCCGCGTCGCTGCATCTGGTACCAATCTACCAAAGTGAATGGAGCAGCCAAAGGGGGCGGTACAGGTGATTGAAGCTGGACGAAACATCGCTCCGATGATTGCCGTGGAGGGGCTTAGGCGGTCGATCCGCAACGGCAGCCGCACGGTGGACATTCTGAAAGGTATCGACTTTACGGTGCCACAAGGGCAGTTTGTGGCCATTATGGGCGCAAGCGGCAGCGGGAAATCGACGCTGCTGGGCTTGCTGGCCGGGTTGGATACCCCGAGTGCAGGTGAAGTGCGACTGAATGGCACTGCTATCAGCTATCTGCCTGAGGACCAGTTGGCGCAGGTGCGCGGCAGGACGATTGGATTTGTGTTTCAGTCGTATCAACTGATTCCTACTTTGACGGCGCTGGAGAATGTGCTGCTTCCGCATGAGCTGAATGCGGATGGGAAGGAGAATGGTCTGGCGCGGGCGCGTGAGCTGCTGGTGAGCGTGGGTCTGGGTGATCGGATGGGGCATTATCCCGTGCAGCTTTCGGGAGGCGAACAGCAGCGTGTGGCGCTGGCGCGCGCGTTTATTTTGCGGCCTCCGATTGTGCTGGCCGATGAGCCGACGGGGAATCTGGACACGAAGAATGGCGCACATGTGCTGGACCTGCTGCTGAATTTGAACCGTGTGGAGGGCACGACGCTGGTGCTGGTGACGCACGATCCGATGCTGGCGAGTCATGCGGGGCGGCGCATTGTGCTGAGCGATGGGCTGATCGTGTCGGACGAACTGGCGCAGCAGGCAGATGATGCGCAGGCATCGGTGGCGCGGTAGAAAGGGGCAGCGGTGGCGAGTCTCTCGTGGAAGTCGGCCAGCAGGATCGCGGTGCGCGAGATGCATTCTTCGCGCGGAAAATTTTTCTTTGTGATTTTGTCGGTGGCGATTGGGGTTGCCGCGCTGACGGGCGTGCGCGGGTTTTCGGCATCGTTTCGCACGGCGCTGCTGGAGCAGGCGCGCAGCATTATGGCGGCGGACCTTTCGGCGCGCATGTTTCAGCAGCCTACGCCCGATCAGCAAAAGGGGCTGGATGAGATTGCGGCGAGCGGCGTAGAGATGACGCCGGTGACGGAGATGCTCTCGATGGCCTCTTCGGCGAAGACGCTGGACCCGCTGCTGATCTCGCTGAAGGCAGTCGATCCGGCGAAGTATCCGTTTTACGGGAAGGTGCAGCTTGCTCCGACGGCACAGTTGAAGGACGTACTGACGCCCGATACGGTGGCGGTCGCCGATGATCTGCTGGTGCGGCTGCACATGAATGTTGGCGATGAGCTGAAGATCGGCACGAAGGTCTTTCGCATTGCGTCGGTGGTGGTGAATGAGCCGGACCGGCTTTCGGGCAGCTTCGCTGCGGGACCGCGTGTGCTGATCTCTCGCGCGGGACTGGACGCGAGCGGGCTGCTGGCTCCGGGGAGCCATGCCGGGCAACGGTATCTCTTCAAGGTGCCGAAGCCCGCGAATGACGCACCGATTCCAGACAAGGCTGTTTCTGATTTGAAGGCGCGACTGGAAAAGCTGCTGCCTGAGTCTCAGGTGACGGACTACCGTGAGACGAATCCTGCGCTAACGCAGGGACTGGATCGCGCGACGGGATTGCTTTCGCTGATGAGCCTGGTGGCACTGGTGCTTGGAGCGATTGGCGTTGCAATGGCCATGCGGGCTCACCTACAGCAGCGGCTGGACACGATTGCGATTATGAAGTCGCTTGGGGCGCGGTCCGGGCAGATTATGAAGATCTATCTGCTACAGACGCTGCTGCTAGGGTTGGGCGGCGGCGCGCTGGGCGTGGCTCTGGGCGCGGGGGTGGAGCGGGCGTTTCCGTATTTTCTGGCGAAGCTGGTGAATGTTCACGCGGTACTGCATGTGAGCCCGCAGGCGATTCTGACGGGGCTTGCCGTGGGCGTGCTGACTACGCTGCTGTTTACGCTGCCTCCGCTGCTGGACATTCGCAGCGTACGTCCGATTCTGATTCTGCGTCGAGCGGTGGAGGAGAGCGAAGATCCGTTTGTTGTGGCGCTCAGGCGCAAGGCAGCGAAGAGCTTTGCGCAGATTGCTGCGATTTTGCTGATTGTGGGCGGGCTGGCGGCGATTGCGACGACGCTGTCCGACTCGGCGATGATTGGCAAGGTGTTTTCGCTTGGGCTGGCCGGGGTGCTTGTTGTGTTGCTGGCGGCTTCGGCTCTGGTGCTGTGGGCGCTGCGGGCTTTCCTCTCGAAGACACGGCTGCACCTGCCGTCGGTGGTGCGGCATGGGCTGGCGAATCTATATCGGCCGGGAAATCCTTCGGCTGCGCTGCTGGCTGCGCTGGGGCTGGGCGTGATGCAGATGATGACGGTGTATCTGGTGCAGCAGTCCGTGGTGAAGGAGCTGCATATTTCCGCGGCGCCGAATCTCCCGAACGTCTTCATGCTGGACGTTGCGAACGATGAGGTAGCCGGTGTGCGCGCGTTGCTGAAGGCGCAGCCGAGTGTGACGGCCACGCCGGAGATGATGCCGGTCGTGTCGTCGCGCATTTTGGCGATTGACGGTGTGCCCGAGGACCAGTTGAAGCTGAAGAATTTTCCGAAGCGGATGCTGAGGTCGATCTCGTTGACCTGGGCAGACGCGCCGCCCCCGGGAACCAAGGCGGTGGAAGGGAAGTGGTGGGCGGCTGATGAGACGCAGCCGCAGATTGCGATTGACCAACGGATGGCGGGTCGGCTGGGCGTGAAGGTCGGGTCGAAGATTACGTTTGCGGCGCAGGAC
This sequence comes from Edaphobacter sp., assembly GCF_035763405.1. Lineage (NCBI taxonomy): Bacteria > Pseudomonadati > Acidobacteriota > Terriglobia > Terriglobales > Acidobacteriaceae > Edaphobacter > Edaphobacter sp. The sequence goes on along the minus strand of NZ_DASUBE010000084.1, from coordinate 15,415 downwards.
GCGCAGATTGTCGCCACAGTCGTTGCGTTGACGAAGGCCGATGGGCAGCACGCCTTCTCGCGCGCGGAGTTCATCATGACTCCGACGGCGCTCAAGGGGCTGCCGGTGGTCTGGTACGGCGGCGTCCACGCAGACCCGGCGCGCGTGGGCGAATTGCAGCGGGCGCTGTTCAAGAACTATCCGACTATTACGGTCATCAACGTGGCGCAGGCGCTGGAGACGATACGCGGCGTGGTAATTCAGATTACGTATGTGGTCCAGTTCCTTGCGGCGTTCAGCATCTTTGCGGGCATTATTATTCTGGCGAGCTGCATTGCAGGCACGCGATACCGCCGGATCCGCGAGGTGGTGGTGCTGAAGACGCTGGGTGCGACGCGGGCACGGATTGCGACGGTCTTCTCGATTGAGTTTGCTGCGCTGGGTCTGGTGGCGGGCGTGGTGGGGGTTGCGTTTGCGAATCTGGTTGCCCGCGCGATGCTGACGCGGATGAAGGTGTCCTACCACCTGCGCTGGGATTGGACGTTGATTGCGCTGGCGGCGGTGTGCGGGCTGACGGTGGTGACGGGTTGGCTGGCCAGCCACCGGACGCTCGGCCAGAAGCCGCTTGAGGTGCTGCGGGAAGAGTAGTCGAAGCGCTTTATTTAAAGCATATTGGACACTGCGCGTCCGATGCTCGGGGACCAGGCATCGGCGATGAGGGCATTGTTTTCATTTGGGTCAAACGGGTGAAATTATTTTTCTATTGACACTCATGTATCCGGTTGCGTAGATTCCCATCAGTCCAGATTGAGATCAGTGTGGTTGAACCAAACGGCGAATGCCGTTCGGAAACCATCTTTTGCGAGGTTAGGCCATGATGCGAGTAAATCCAGTTTCAAAGCGATCCCTGAACAGGCAGAGCGGTGTAGTGATGCGGTTGTTATTGGTCCTGGCGGCCTGTTTTGGGTTGGCCCTATCGGCGTCCTATGCGCAGACCGCCGGTGAAGGCGCCATCACGGGAACAGTTGCCGACCCGACCGGCGCCGTGATTCCCAATGCGACTGTGACCGCCACCAATGATGCGACGGGCGTGGCCACGTCGCGGCAGACGTCTTCGGCCGGTGTTTATCAGATCAGCCCGTTGATTGTGGGCACCTATACGGTGAGTGTGTCGGCTGCCGGTTTTCAGGGCTATCAGCAGGAGAAGATTGAGATTCACCAGAACCAGATCTTTGGTTTGAATCCGGTGCTGAAGGTCGGCAGCCAGAGTCAGACGGTGACGGTGACTGAAGCGCCGCCCGCGCTGGATACGGCGAATGCGACGCTGGGAGGTAATATCACCAGCCAGGAGTTTCTGGACCTGCCGCTGATGGTTGCGGGCAATCAGCAGCGCGATGTCACTTCATTTTCGAACCTGCTGCCGGGAGCACAGTCAGGCAGCCGGTCTTCCTTGTTCTCCGGTACGGCGAACCGGGTGCAAGAGGTCTATCTCGACGGTATTCCGCTGACGACGATCAGCCAGATCGGCGACAACCGGCCGATCTTCAATGTGGTTCCGCTGGAGGGCATCGGGGAAATTGGAGCGTTAACCAGCGGGCAGTCGGTCGAGTATCAGGGCGCAGGCTCGGTGAACTACAACATGAAGTCCGGTGGCAATCAGTATCACGGCACGGTCGCCGATTTTGTTCGCAACACCATCTTCGATACGTGGGGATTTACGGCTGCGATTGCCACGAAGAAGCAACTGGTGAACGGTGTCATTGTGAATGTACCGGTCGGCAAGCCTCAGGATCATCAGAATGAGTTCACTGCTTCTCTGGGAGGACCGGTTGTGATTCCGCATGTGTTCGACGGTCACGACAAGCTCTTCTTCTTTGCGGCGTATGACAAGACACATACGCGGTCGGCCCCGAGCTATGCGACGCAGACTATCCCTACTACGCTCATGCAGCAGGGAGATTTTACCGAGTTGCTGAACGCCTCGCAGTCGACGGGTACGGGTGCGGGGGCGCAGAACGGGCCGGGCTACCTGATCTACGATCCGACCACCCAGACCTGCGTTGGCACCTCCTGTACACGCAAGCCGTTCACGGGCATGAAGAATGGCTTACCGACACCGAACATCATTCCGGAGAATGCGATCTCGCCGATTGCGAAGAAGATGCAGTCGTATCTGCCGACACCGACCACCTCGGGTATTCAGAACAATTATCTTGGCGGCATTCCGAGCGGCTATGACAACTGGCTGTATTCGGGACGGCTCGATTACACGGTTTCGCCCAAGCAGACGATTGCGTTCACGATTACGGGCGGCAACCGTCATGCGGTGCCTTATACCGGGACCAGCAATATTCTTCCGCTGCCCTATCTGGGGACGACATTTTCTACTGTAGCCGGGCACTGGGTCGATCTGTCGGACTCGTATTCGTTCACGGAACATCTTGTGAACCAGTTCAAGTTCGGCTTCAGCAACTTTGGCGGGCCGCCGATTAAGAACATCACCGAGGGCACGCAGTATGCCGCGACGCTGATGGGCATCCAGTTCAGCGGCGTTCCCTCCAACGGGCAGGCAGTGACAGAGTTTCCGACCAGCACATTTGGCGGCAGCAACGCTCCTTCCGAATGGGGAGAGGGCGGATCGGGTGTGACAGCGACTACGGTTGGCAACACGTTTACCGTGGTGGACAACCTGCTCTGGATCAAGGGCAAGCACGCGATGACGTTTGGCGTGCAGGTGCAGCGGCTGCAGGATCAGTCGTCGCGCTACGATGGGCCGACCTCTTCACTGACCCTTGCCTGGGGCACGAATGAGACGGCGCAGGAGAAGGGGTCTGCCTACGTCAGCAGCACAGGCTATTCGTATGCGAGCTTCCTGATGGGCGCAGTGGGCAGCACTGGCATCACGTTGCAGCCGTTTTCCGTGCTGGGCGGACGGTACCGCCCCTTTGCACCTTACTTCCAGGATGACTGGAAGATTACGCCTAAGCTGACGCTAAATCTTGGTCTGCGCTGGGACTATCTCCCGTCCTACACGGAAGCCCAGGGCCGGTTCTCGTACCTGAACGCTAACCTGACGAACCCGGTTACAGGTAACAAGGGCGCGTTGGAGTTCGCGGGGAATCATGGCGGATCGGCGGTGAGTTGCGGCTGCTCGACGCCCGTGCATAACTACATGAAGAACTGGGGGCCGCGCGTTGGCTTTGCTTATGCGATGAATGACAAGACGGTCATTCGCGGAGCGTTTGCGACGGTCTATTCGCATGGCGGAGGAACAGGGGGAGCGGGCGGAGCGGGCACCGGGCCCTCGCAGCTTGGCTTCACCAGCTCGCCATCGTTTTTGGATGGTGCTGCCGGACCGGCGGCAGGTCCGGCGTTCTACCTGAATACGAGTTCGTACTTCACAGGTCTGGGGATCGCGAATGCGAACTTTGGCGGGCCGGGTTACTCCGTTCCTCCGATCACGCCGCCGGGACCTGACAGCCAGGCGCTTAACGTCGGCAATACGGTGGACGGCAATGGCGCGTTTGTTAAGGCGAGCGGAGCACCGGGCTTTCCGGATCTGTATCTCTCGGGCCGCTCGCCTGAGTTCAATTTCTGGAACTTCGGCGTACAGCGTCAACTGACTCCGAACGTAACCATTACGGTGAACTACGCGGGTACCGAGAGCCATTTCCTGGCTGGCGCGAGCAATATGCGTGGCCTGTATGCGGGGCAGATCAATCCCATTTACTGGGGGTTGGGCACGCTGCTCTCTGCACCGGCGACGGCTGCGAACGTAGCCGCGGCGAACGTCATTGCTGCCCAGCAGGGCATTCCTCTCTTGCCGGCAAATGGGCCGTATCCTGGGTTCCAGGCGGCGGCCTCGACCAGCAGCGGTCAGGGACAGGCGACGATCGCGCAGAGCCTGAAGTGGATGCCGCAGTTCTCCGGCACCTCGGACACATGGGGCAGCCAGTCGGCCAATGCGAGCTACCACTCGTTGCAGGTGTCGCTGGCCAAGCGCCTGTCGCACGGGCTGACGCTGAATGTGAATTACACCTACTCGAAGAACATCGACGATGCCGGAACGCAGCGCAGCGGCTGGGCCATCCCGGCTAACCGCATCCTGAGTGGGAAGGCATGGAAACAGAACCGGATTGATCGTTCCTTGAGCGGAAACAGCGTTCCGCAGAATCTTTCCATCTACGGGGTTTATCACCTGCCGTTCGGCAAGGGACAGATTGGTTCGAACAACTTCTTCGTCCGCACGCTTGCCGGAGGGTGGACCTTCTCGAGTATCTTCCGGTACTCGTCGGGCACGCCGCTGGCCATTACGGCTTCTTCGTGCACGGGCACCTACCAGCCAACTGCTGGTACTTGCATGCCTGATCTCAATCCGTCGTTCACAGCGAAGACGATTCGCCAGAATGGAAGCTGGGGGAAGGGCATTACGGCGAAGACGCTTGGAGCGACACCATCCGCAGGCGGTATCTCTTATGCCAATGGATATATTGGCAACTCGACGCTGGGATCGGGCGGAGATGCTTCCGGCAAGGCTGTTGCCTGCGGCAGCGCCGTGACGGCGTTCTGCAACCCGGGACAGTTTATGTTCGGAGACGCGCCACGCATGGCTGCCTTTGGCCTGCGGAACCCGAGCGGCTATAGTCTGGACGCAAGTCTGCGGCGCAGTTTCAACATCACTCCGGAGCGGGTGAAATTTGTCTTCGCAGTGGATTGCCAGAACGTGCCGAACAGGGTGTCCTTCGGCAGGATTGGCGCCAATGTGAACAGCGCAAGCTTCGGAACGGTGGGAAGCGCCTCGGGCAACCGTGCCTTCCAGCTCTCGGGACGGATCAACTTCTGATGCGTTGCAATTGATAGGATTCCGGTCCGGTAGCCGCTTTACTGCGGGCCGGGCCGGATTTATTTTTACGACATAGAACGGGAGAGATGGTTTGATGATGCGTTCGGTTGGAATCTGTCTCAGTGTTGCGTTGTGCTGCGGGATGGGCGTGAGTGCGCAGCAGGTTTCGATGGCGAATGCCACACCGCAGCAGTTGGCGGGGATTGCTAAGGACAATTCGCGGCACTTCGGCGACGACCCTGACGATGGCGGCCCGCTTGCCAAGGACCTTTCGCACTCGCTGAAGCCGGCGGCTGTGGCGGCCGCGATGCGCAAGGTGGGCGACTGGCAGATGGCGCGGTCGGAACCATACTTTGACCGGATTTGGACGTGGAGCGTGCTGTACAGCGGCTATATGGCGGCAGCCGATTCGCTGAACTATCCTCCGTACCGCGACGCGATGCTGGCGATGGGGAAGAAGTTCGACTGGCAGTTGCGATCGCATCTGCCGGATGCGGACGACCAAAGCATTGGGCAGACGTACCTGGAGCTTTATCTGCTGAAGAAGGACCCGGCGATGATGAAGCCTACGCAGGAGGAACTGGATGCGTTGATTGCCGGGCCGCATGTCTCGCGCAGGCGGGGGAAGACGCTGGTGTGGTGGTGGTGCGATGCGCTGTTCATGGCTCCGCCGGTGTGGGCGCGGATGTATGCGGTGACGGGTGACAGGAAGTACATCACCTATCTCGATGAAGAGTGGGCGAAGACGTCGGACCTGCTGTGGGATAAGCAGGAGCATCTCTACGCGCGCGACCGTGACTACCTGACGCGGACGGAGGCGAACGGGAAGAAGATGTTCTGGGCGCGCGGTAACGGCTGGGTGATGGGCGGGTTGGCACGGACGCTGGAGTATCTGCCGAAGGATGACCCGGCGCGAGCGATGTATGAGACGCAGTTGAAGGAAATGGCGGCCCGGATGGCCGAGTTGCAGGGCAAGGATGGGATGTGGCGGTCGGGCTTGCTGGATCCGGCGAACTACGATCTGCCGGAGATGTCGGGGTCGGCGTTGATTACGTATGGCCTGGCGTGGGGGGTGAATCACGGTGTGCTGGACGGGAAGGTGTATCGGCCGGTGATTGCGCGGGCGTGGTCGGGGATGCTGGATCATGTGTATGCTGATGGGCGGCTGGGCTGTGTTCAGCAGACTGGTGCGGAGCCTGCGCCGTTCAAGGCGACCTCAAGCTATACATACGGGGTTGGCGCGTTTTTGCTGGCTGGAAGCGAGATCCGCGCTATGGAGATGCACCCGCACCGTGCCGGTAAGGCGCGATAACGTTGTAGGATAAATCTATCTTACGGTTTTACAGGTGTAGTGGATGAAGAAGGATTTCTCTGAAGCCTTAGGGCGGCATGAGCAGAGGTTTGGTCAGGCGGGGCTGGCGTTTGCCGCGCCCGCGCGCGTGAATCTGATCGGCGAGCATACGGACTACACGGGTGGGCTGGTGATGCCGATGGCGATTGGGTTCCATACGGTTGCGACCATTGGCCCGCGTGAGGACGGCAGGGCGGTTTTCCATTCAGAGAACTTTGACGAGGAGGCTTCCTACGAGATTGCCTCGTTGGACAGCAAGCCAGAGGGGCGGTGGAGCGATTATCCGGCTGGCGTGGTGTGGAGTCTCAGGCAGGAGGGCGTTCGCATCGACGGATTCAACATGACGCTGTCGGGCGACGTTCCTGTGGGCGCGGGGTTGAGCTCGTCGGCTTCGGTTGAAGTGGCGACCGCGATGGCGGTGCTGGGACGGGCTCATTTTGCGCTCGATTTGAAAGCGGTTGCATCTTTGTGCCGCCGTGCCGAGAACGAATATGTCGGCGCGAAGAGCGGCATCATGGACCAGTTTGTCGTGGCAGGAGGTGTGGCGCAGCGCGCGATGCTGCTGGATTGTCGTTCGCTGGAGTTTGAACTGCTGCCTCTGCCGGCAGGCGTGCGCGTGGTGATTGCCAACTCCATGGTGCGGCACGACCACGCGACGGGAGGGTATGGCGACCGCCGCGATGAAGTGGAGACAGGACAGGCGGTATTGCAGCGCGAGCGCGGCATTGAGTTGTTGCGCGACGCAACGCTTGCAGACCTGGAGGCGTGTCGAGAGAAGATGCCCGCGGTCAGTTATGCGCGCTGTCGCCATATCATCACGGAGAATGGCCGCGTGCTGGAGGCGCGTGAGGCTTTGCTGCAGGGAGATGTGAAGCGGTTCGGCGAGCTGATGGTGGCGGCACACGCGAGTATGCGTGACGACTTTGAGGCGAGCTGTTCCGAGGTGGACATGATAGTAGAAATCGCCTTACGGCAGCCTGGATGTTTCGGCGCGCGAATTACTGGCGGCGGGTTTGGGGGCTGCACGGTGAACCTGGTGGATGTGACGAAGACGGGCGAGTTTGTGGCGGCGGTGCGGAGCGAGTATAGGGCCGCGACCGGGATTGAGGCGGATTGCTTTGTGTGCGAGGCGTCGGACGGCGCGCTTGCGCTCGCGAAGGACGGTACGGCATGAATCCGTTGGCGCAGAAGAATCCTCATCGCAGATTCAATCCGCTGAAGCGGGAGTGGGTGCTGGTCTCGCCGAACAGGACGCAGCGGCCATGGCAGGGGCAGGTGGAGAAGACGGTGGCGCCGGCGGCGCTGAAGTATGACCCACAGTGTTATCTGTGCCCGGGCAATGTGCGTGCGGGCGGAGCGCGGACGGACAAGTACACCAGCACGTATGTTTTTGAGAATGACTATGCGGCGCTGAAACTGGATGCTCCACGTTTTTCGAGCGACGAGGAGGGCAAGGGCCTACTGGTGGCTGACGGTGAGAGCGGCGTGTGTCGTGTCATCTGCTTTTCGCCGCGGCACGACCTGACGCTGGCGCAGATGGCGGTTGAAGACATTCGCAAGGTCGTGGACGTCTGGGCTGAGCAGTACGAGGAGCTGGGCGCGCGGGACGATATTGCTTATGTTCAGGTGTTTGAAAATCGCGGCGCGATGATGGGCGCGAGCAATCCGCATCCGCATGGGCAGATATGGGCGAGCCGTTCTGTGCCGAATGAAGTTGTGACTGAGGTTGCCGGGCAGCGGCAGTATTTGAAGGAGCATGGATGCTGTCTGCTGTGCGCATACCGCGAGATGGAGTCCCGTCTTGGGGAGCGCGTGGTTGCGTCGAACGAGCACTTTGTTGCGGTGGTGCCATTCTGGGCTGTTTGGCCGTTTGAGGTGATGATTCTCTCTACGCGCCACATCGCTGCTTTGGAAGAGATGACGGATGCGGAGCGTGAAGGATTTGCCGCGATTCTTCAGGGCGTGACGCGAACCTACGACAAGGTCTTCGATACGCCGTTTCCGTATTCGATGGGGTTGCATCCTCGTCCTTACGACGGGGAGGACCATGCGGAGTGGCACTTCCATGTGCACTTCTATCCGCCGCTGCTGCGTTCGGCAACAGTGCGCAAGTTCATGGTGGGGTTTGAGCTGCTGGGCGGTCCGCAGCGCGACATTACGGCGGAATCGGCTGCGGAGACGCTGCGGCAGGCTGCGTTGCGATAGCTTCTTCGATACCTACTTCTCAGGAGTGAAGCGCATCGTCACTTTGCCGGAGCCTTGGAGGTGCAGGCGAACGGCGACTCGTGTGAAGGGGTTTGCGTAGTCGTCGATTTTCTCCTGGCTGACCGTGAGCGAGGATGGGGCGTTGATGGCAACGCGCAGGCGCTCGCTGCCTGCGGTGAAGAGAAGCGTGTGCGGATCAAGCTGTTGCCAGGTTCCGTGTGTAGGAAGCGATTCTTCGACGTCGGTTGGCGCTGAGAGATCGAAGCTGTCTTCGATTTCGACGGAGCCTGTGTCTTTACGGCTGTAGCGCATGGTGCGCTCGAAGCGGCGCAGTGTGGGGACGCGGTAGGCCGGGGTCATGTCGATGGTGATGGTGTCCTGCCCGGGCGTGAAATCGGTCTTGAGGACAGATGCGTGAACATGGGTTGCGTCGAGTTGTTGCTGGCCGCCGATGACGGGTACCGGGTGTCCGTAGGAGTTGATGAGCCTGGATGTGAGGCGCTTCGATGAGAAGGTCTCGGCGGTGTAGTACGATGGGCCGCCCGGGTCTCCGACGGGCTGGGTTGCGTCGAGTCCGATGACGAACGAGCCGACATCGTTGTGGCTGTGGCCTGTGTTTCCGCTGGTCTTGATGGTGACGGCAAGATGTCCGTTGGGCGCGGGGCGTGAGACTAGAACGCCCTCGTCGGGATAGTAGGTGCGGAGGCCTATGAGCGATGCGCCGGATAGTGCACTGTCTTTGTGTAACTCAGAGGCGGGGTTGGGGAAGGCGTCTTCGACGGCTAAAGTCAGCGAGCCACGTGCGTGCGCTGCGGGTGGCCGAATGCCGGTGAGACTGAGGCCGAAGATGCGGTTGATGTAGGCCATCAGGTTTGCGTCGGGCTGGACCATGTAGTGCGCGTCGCCGAAGTCGGCCGAGTTTCCGGGGAACATGGCGAACTGTGCACCGAAGAGTGCGACCTTCTGCATCTTCGGGTAAGAGAAGAGATCAAGTTTGCCGCCGGTGGCCTGCCAGAGAATTTCGCGTAGCTCGGCGTAGTGCGAGAAGCCGTAGTTCCAGTAGCCGAGCCCTTCGGCGCCATAGCCGTCGTTGTTGAATCCCTGGCGGTAGTAGCCGATGTAGTGCTCCGCACCTGCAACGAAGAGGGCGCGATCTTCGCGGCCGGGCAGCACAGCGAGCGCCGCGCCGGTAACACCCTTGAGGCAGACTGCGTTCCAGTTGGCAGTGTTGTGGAGCCATGTCTGGCCCTTGTCGGTAACATAGGTCGCGCGCATGGGCGCAAAGATGCGTTGATCGAGCGCGGCCATGGCATGCGTACGCGTGGATTCGGGGAGCTTGTCTCCGAGCAGGTAGAGCGTCTCGGCGATGGTGTGGGCGAGGTCAGCAGAGTTGAGCTCGACGAAGTAGCGCGTGCCGTTGTAGCTGGTGAGGCGGGGATCGTGCGCGGGCAGTGTCCAGGATCTTTGTTCAGCCAGACCGTCGAGGACGGTGGAGATGCGTGCAATGAAGCGGCCTTGTCCTTCGGCGCATTCGGCAAGCACGAGCGGCTCAAGCTCATCCTGTCGGTCGTGTAGCATCTTCTCGCCTTCCTTGCGCGAGCCGGTGCGTGTGTAGGTGAGATAGGCGTCATCGCTCCACGCGGGGAAGGGAGTTTTGAGAATTGTTTCGGCGCGCGTGATCTCGGCTTTGAATTGACCGGCAAGCGGAGCCCACGCCGCGCGGTCGGAGCAGGGAACGCCGACGCCGGTGGGAGCGGCAGGAAGCATGGCTGCGATCTGCTGAATGCGGGCCGAAGAGAGCGCGGCATACTGCGCGGATGCCGTTGTAATGCCTGCGCTGGCGAGGATGCATACGGCGAGAGTCTTGAATATTCGGGTCATGAAATCTCCGTGAACTGCTCCACTGACGTTTTACTACGAAGCATGGATTAATAGGCGCATGGGTCGGAAGAATTGTCGGGCGCATCGGCTCCAGAGTTGGCGATGATGGCGCTGGCCCCAGGTGGAAGTGTTTTGAGTGCGAGAAAGTTGGGGCCGAAAATTTTGGTGGGGCCAGGATTGTGCGGCTTCAGGTGCGTGTCGTCGGTCCAGTTGTGGGTCATGGTGAGGTTGCCGCTCCACGAGGCCCAGGCGGAGAGCCAGTTGTCGCCTTGGGTGACGTTCCAGACGACGTTGTTGTGGACGCTGTAATCACGGCTGCGCTCATCGAGATAGATGCCGTTGGCGTGGTGAGTTCCGGAGAAGTCAATAAAGTTGGCGCAGACGACTGAGCCGGGAGACTGCGCCTGGGTGTAGATCGCGCCGCCGTCGTAGAGATCGAGCATGAAGTCGTGGAGGCGGTTGCGCGTAATACGTATGTCGCGTTGAGCATCCGCTTCGCCTTCGTAGTCCCAGCCCCAGCCGACGGAGATGCCCGTATAGGGGGTGTCTTCGATGGTGTTGCGGTCGATGATGAGGCCGTCGTTGAATCCGCCCATGATGGCGACGTTATCGCGGTACTCGCGTGCGATGCGGGAGATGGTGTTGCGTTCGACTGTGTTGTGCGCGGATTTCGCGAGAGGCGCGTCTGGATGCGCGATGGTGTCGCCGATAAAGATGGCTCCGCCGGAGATGTCGGTGAAGGTGCTCCGTGCGATTGCACTGTCGCGTGTGCCGCCTGCGAGTGCGATGCCAGCCGTGCCGAGTGCGTTGAAGGTGTCGTGCAAGAAGATGATGTCCGCACCGCCGAGAACAGTTACAGCGGTGGGAATGCGCGTCATGCCTTCTCCATTGTCGGGCAGGTGGTCTCGGTTTCCGGTGACGAGATAGCCAGCCTGGAGCGGAACGTAGCCTTCCGGAGTATCGGGTGCGGCCCAGGTGGTGTGGATGAACTGGATGCCTTCGATGCGTATGTCGTGAATGGGCGCAGCAGGCATGGCTGTGAGGGTGAGGAGCGATGGCGCGATGGGCAGCTCGACGTCTGCACTTGCAAGATGCTCGCCGGGGCGAGGCACGTAGTAGATACGGCTGGCGTTGGTGTCGAGATAGAACTGGCCCGGAGTTCCGAGAAACTCGTAGGCGTTTTCGAACCATTCAATTCCGGTGAAGGGACGGCCCATGGGGCTGGCGTTGCGCCATCCGTTTTTCGAATCGATGACCGTGTTGTGCCAGCAGGGGCTTGCCATGGTGATGGCCGTCGCGGAGACGGAGGCAACGGAGCAATGAAAGTCGCGCCAGCGAACGGAGAAGACGGCGACGAGGTCTTCTGGATGACGAAGAGAGCTGAGCCGCTGTGCGAGGGCGGGGTCTGTGATGGCGAGCCCTGCGGGAGTGTATTTGCATTGCGCAGGGCTTTTGCAGCCGTTGCCGCGCGCGCGAACGGCGCGTTGACCATTGACGAACAGTTGCAGAGATTTTGTGCGGGGTGGGACGGGCGCGCTCCAGAGATTCATCTCGCGGTCAATCAGCTTCCACTTGCGGATGCGGATAGCTCCGTCGAGGATGACGGGATGCTTCTGATCTGCGCGCCAGATGATGGTGTGGCCGTTGCGGCCTGAGTCGCGTGCATCGAGTGCGAGTGGGGACGTGAGGCGATAATCTCCCGGCTTGAGTGAAACGTCGATGTCGGACTGCATGGACGGTGCAAGCGCGCGGACACGCTGTTGCGCCGATTGTAGAGCGCAGGGTTTGCGCTGGGTGCAGATGGAGCCGTGTCCGTTGGGCGCGGCGAAGACCTGCGTCGATTGTGCTGCTGCGTGCGCCTGGAGTGTTGCGGCGAGGAGTGTGAGGCAGAGGATGGGTCGCGCGGTTGTCAGCATTCGGAAGGAACTCTTAGCGGCTGAAAAAAGTCTCCTGTCGGAGCTCGCATCTGGAGCTTCGACAGGAGGTTGGAAGGGAGGCTGCTTCGTTTGTTCCGCTACTAGAACAGTGCCCTGAGTGAGAGTTGCATCTGGCGCGGAGTGTTGTAGGAGTAACCGGCGTCGAGGATACCGGTAGTTGTGTTGGGATTGTTGAGGCCGGGCTCGTTGAGGACGTTGAAGAAGTCCGCGTTGAACTGGAGCGCCGTCCGTTCGGTGAGCTTGATGGACTTGAAGACAGAGGCATCCATGGTCCAGTTGAATGGGCCGAGCTGATACCGGTGGAGGAGCGGATTGATGCCGGGATTGTAGGTGGTGCGTACTGTCGATCCGTTGGCGAGCGTAAGCAGAACGCTGTTGGTGTCGTAGTACGGATAGTTCGGGTCGCAGCCTGCGGGAATGCCTGCACTGGTGCATTTGGTCCCACCATTGGCCGGTGTTGTGATCAGCGGCGTGTTGTAAGGCGTGTAACCGGCGGGGACGCCCTCGACTCCGTTGGCCACGTTAATCTTGTTTGCTGGAATGTAACCGTTGTACCAGAGGTAGCCGGGACGGCACTGGCCGCTGCGGCAGTCCATCTCCTTGTACTTCTTTTTGTAGATGTGCAGCGTGGTGGGTTGATAGTAGCTGGTGGTGGGCTGCCAGAACTGGCTGTGCAGCTCGCCGGTGCTGACCAACTGCCAGCCGCCTACGAGCGCATTGAGGAAGCTGTTGGAGTTGCCGAGGAAGGTCTTGCCTTTGCCGAAGGGCAGATCGACGAGCCAGTTCCAGCGAATCTGATGCTGTGGAATGGCTGTGTCGCGGGCGTAGTTCTGGTAGCGGTTGGAGGCGTTTGTATCACCCGGGACGGCGCCGGGGGCGAAGTAGCTGGCAGGCTCGTAGATCTCGTCGCGCCAGCCGTTGCCGCCCATGCGGAAGGCGTTGGAGAGCACATAGAAGACCTGGAAGCCGTAGCCGTTTTTGTGGAGGCGCTGGAACTCAAGCTGGATGGAGTTGTCGTTGGAGTAGCCGGTCTTTCGCTGGACCTCAATCTGTCCATAGGGAAGATTGGGATAAGGACGTGTGAGCACGTTGGCGTACTTGCCCGTGGGTAGCGGCTGGCCGGTGCGGATGTACCAGACGTAGTTGTTGGGCGCGTCGTCGTATTCCCAATACTGTTCAAGGTTGGAGCCATGGTTGCCGATGTAGCTGGCACGGAAGACCGTGTTCTTCGGCAACGCCTGCTCGATGGTGAAGTTCCACTGCTGCACGAAGGTTGAGGGATAGTGCGGGTCGAGCGCGGACGGCCCAAATGCGCCTGGGTTGACCAGTGCGGGGCTGTTGACATCGACGACGTTGGCGCTGTCTTTTCCTGCGATGACCGTGGGTACGGAGCGGAGCAGGTAGTTGGCTTTGCCGTCAGGGCTCTGTGCGGCGGAGGTGTAGCTCTTCGGGAAGCCCGCCGTGTAGGGAGGGTTGAAGCGCGTTTCGGCGTAGAAGTTGCGGGTGGGCGGAGCGTAGATATAGGTGCCGTAGCCGCCGCGGAGCACGGTCTGGAGCGCACCGTTGCGGAGTACGTAGGCGATGCCGAGTCGCGGTCCGATGTCGTGATAGTTGCCGTAGACGAGGCTCGGAGGAAGACCGGCTTGCTCGGGCGTCTCGAAGGCCGCGCCAAGACTGGTGAAGTTGTTGACGATGGCTGGTGTGGTCTCGCCGATCTGATAGAGATAGTCGAGCGGTTTGCCGATCACCATGGCGCCGGTCTTGAAGTCGTAGCCGCCGAAGAGGCCGTACTTCTCGTGTAGAGCAGGGTGCATCTCCCAGCGGACGCCAAGGTTGAGCGTGAGCCTGTCGGTTGCCTTGAAGTCGTCCTGGAAGTAGAAGGCGATCTCCTGATTTCGGAAGCGATACCACTGCTGGCTCTTGGTGGCGGTGTAGGCGGAGGCGTAACCCAGGAAGAAGTCCGCCGCGTTGTGTCCTTTGAGCGGCTGCGCGCTCTCGGCGTTTCCGCTACTGGGGTCGAGCTCTCCTGTGGCGAGCGCGCTGAAGCTGACGCTGGTGGCCGGGGGGTTCTGGTCGGGCATGATCCAGGTGCGTTCGTGGCGGTAGCGTCCGCCGAACTGGAGGGTGTGGCGACCGCGAATGAGTGTCAGGTTCTCATCGAGGTTGCTGATGTTCTGGGAGTTTTTACGAGCGGTGTCGGCCTGTCCGAAGCCGTAGGGCAAGAAGCCGATGCCAGAGATGTTGGGGAAGCCGGTCTTGCCGAAGTTGTTGGGCAGGCCGAACTGATCGGCGTAATCGATGTTGGGATTGGGACCGGTGTAGACCAGGTCGCTCTCGTAGTTGTGCGAGAGCACGGTCTCGCTGAAGAACGTCGGCGAGAAGACGTGTGTCCAGGAAAGTGAGCCGCTATCCGTGTAGACCGGCGTGAAGGTGACGTTGGCGATATTGCCTGCTGCCGGAGGCCCGAAGCTGCCGCTACCGAGATAGTATTTATAGATTTTTCCGTGCGTGTAACGGATGTAGGCGTTGTCGTTGTCGCTGAAGTGGTGGTCCAGCCGGGCGGTCAGGCTCTTCTCGCTGCTGTTATTGGGGACCGGGCCGTACCAGTTGCTGCCGCTTGAAGGGTTGACGTTGGGCAACGTGGCGTGCGGCATAAGCGCGTAGAGCTTCTGCGCGAGCGGCGAGATGCGGCTGATCGGAATCTGGTTGTTGGCGAATGGCTGCCGCGAGGCGGTTGCGTCGTTCGCCGTGGTCAGGGGATCGTACAGCGTGATGGGAACGCCGTTGCTGTTGGTCAGGCCGCTGAAGTCGCCGCCGCGCATCGCGTCGGTGGGCACGGAATAGTGGCTGGTGATGCCCTGGCGCAGTTCGAGACCCTCGTAGGCGACGAAGAAGAAGGATTTGTTGCGGCCGTTGTAGATCGCCGGGTGGCCGTTGAAGTAGGGCAGGACGATGGGGCCGCCGAAGCTGCCGCCGAACTCGTTGCGGATGAGCTTGGGGGCGCGCACGCCGACGGGGTCTTCCCGCTTGCGCGCAATGCCGCCAAGGCTGTTGTTGCGCATGGTCTCGAAGAGCGAGCCGTGAAATGCGTTGGTGCCCGCCTTGGTGGTGAGGATGGCCGTGGCCGGGCGGTTGTATTTTGCCGAGGAGTTCGAGGTTTCGACCTTCACTTCCTGAACGGAGTCCGGGTCGGGCATCTTGTTGGTGGCGCCGCCGAAG
>NZ_DASUBE010000083.1:0-89309 GCF_035763405.1 Edaphobacter sp. | reverse complement strand
GGCAAAAGCAACAGCAGGGTGAAGTGCTGCTAGCGGTTGTCGATGGTGGTCTTCTTGTTGGTCTTGATGGCGTAGGGGCCGGTGTTGACCTTCTGGTTGTAGCGGATGTGGGTGTAGGTGGCGGTCTTCTGGTCTTCGGAGGGGAGGAAGAACTGCTGCTTGAGCGAGACGCCGCGTTTGAGGTCGACCCAGATGGTGATGTGCGTGACGTTTTCGAGGACCTTCGGGTCTTTGGGGACGAGGTCGAGCTTGACGGTGTCGACGGGGCCGGAGCCGTCGTTGAGCGTCTCTTTGCCCTGGAGGGTGATGTTCCAGGACTTCGCCAGCGCGGTGCCGGAGCCGCCGAAGCCGAGCGTGAGGAAGCTCTCGTACTGCTGCTGGTTGGCTCCGGCGTGGAGGATGGTGAGGTGGTCGGCGCCGGGATCGAAGAGGCGGAGCGTGCCGTTTTTGTATTCGAGGAACTTGGCGTAGGGCGGGTTGATCTTTGCGCCCATCTGGGTGGCCGCGCCGGTCTTCTCGAAGTAGATGCTACCGTTCTGCGTGGTGGTCTGGCGGACGACGCGCTCGTAGAGGTCCCAGCGGAAGTCGGCCTCGGCGGTGTGGAAGCGCGTGCTGGCGGCGTCCATCTGGTGGAGGACTTCGGGGAGGGTCTGCGCGTGTGCGGGGATGGTGAGCGCGAGGGCTGCTGCGAGGACGGCTGCGAGACGGGTTGGGGTCATCGTGATGGTGGCTCCGTGTCGATTAGATGCGAGCTAGGGGAAGAATACAAACCCCAGGGCTGAAGCCTTGGCATACCTGGAAGCAGGACCAAAAGCAGGTTCTCCCGCTACGCGGAAGGGTGACAACTTCTGTTGGCTGGGAGAGTTCCTGCTTTCCCAGCCATCGAGTGAAGCCGCGATGGATGGGGCACCCGGGGTTCTGGTGGCTGGTTGAAGGAAAAGCGGATTCCTCCGCTTCGCTGCGAAATGGAAATGCAAGAACAGGCAACGGCAGCTGCAAAGACAACTGCGGGGTTCTTCGTTGCGCTCAGAATGGCGGGTGGATGGCATCGATTCAGCGGAGGACCCAGGCATTGTAGGCGATGATTTTGCCGTGCGAGTCGAGGACGGGCTCGTAGCGTTCGAGCACGACCGTGCCGGAGATGGGTTCGATGACGCGAAGGATGGCGGCGCGGAGCTGGTCGTCGGTGTTGGCTCCCTTGATGTCGTCGATGCGGATCTGGTAGACGAAGCGGTTGCTGTCGCCTTCGCGGCCCGCCTCGTTGACGAGGACCTGGCTGGCGCGGATGGCGACGGTTTCGACGGGCTTGTCGTGGAAGTCGATGAAGTGCGGGCCGAGGAACATGAAGACGAGGATGAGCGTGACCATGACGTCGTACTGCACGCTGCCTCGCTCGTAAGCCCAGAAGATGTAGCTGCCGATGGTTTTGAACATGCTGGTCTACTTTCCTGCCTGATGCTTGCCGATGATACGCTCGCCGTTCATGTAGGGGACGAGGACTTCGGGGATTTGGATGGTGCCGTCGGGCTGCTGGTAGTTTTCGAGGATGGCGAGATAGGGGCGCCCGACGGCAAGGCCGCTGCCGTTGAGGGTGTGGAGGTACTCGCTCTTCTTCGCGCCTGATGGGCGATAGCGGATGTTGGCGCGGCGGGCCTGGAAGGCCTCGAAGTTCGAGCAGGAGGAGATCTCGCGGTAGAGGTTCTGGCCGGGGAGCCAGACTTCGAGGTCGTAGGTTTTGGCCGAGGCGAAGCCCATGTCTCCGGTGCAGAGCAGGACGCGGCGGTAGGGCAGGCCGAGCTTTTCGAGGACCGTTTCGGCGTGGCGTGTGAGGGTTTCGTGCTCCTCGTTGGATTTTTCCGGCGTGGTGAACTTGACCAGCTCGACCTTCTGGAACTGGTGCTGGCGGATCATGCCGCGCACATCTTTGCCGTAGCTGCCTGCCTCGCTGCGGAAGCACGGAGTGTAGGCGCAGAAGCTGGTGGTGAGCTGCGATTCGTCGAGGGTCTCGTCGCGGAAGAGGTTGGTGACGGGGACTTCGGCGGTGGGGATGAGCCAGTGGTCGGAGTCCTGGTAGTCGCCTGCGGTGTAGGGGCCTTTGTCGTCGCAGTGGAAGGAGTCTTCGGCGAACTTGGGAAGCTGGCCGGTGCCGAAGAGGGACTTCGAGTTGACCATGTAGGGAGGCAGGACTTCGGTGTATCCGTGCTCGCGGGTGTGGAGGTCGAGCATGAAGTTGGCGAGGGCGCGTTCGAGGCGGGCGCCCTGGCCGTAGTGGACGACGAAGCGCGAGCCGGAGATCTTGGCGGCGCGGTTGAAGTCGAGGATGCCGAGGGCTTCGCCCAGTTCCCAGTGAGGCTTGGGGGTGAAGGCGAACTTCGGCGGGTCGCCCCAGTGCTTTTCGACGCGGTTGTCGTGCTCAGATTTGCCGATGGGGACGCTGGGTTGAGGGAGGTTGGGGACGGATTCGAGGATGGAGGTCATGCGAAGGTCGGCTGCGGCGGCCGTGGCTTCGAGGGCTTCGACTTGGGTTCTGAGGGCGCGAGTCTCGTCGGTCTGCGCGGAGGCGTCGGCGCCGGACTTGCGGAGGCGGGCAATCTCTTCGGTGAGCTTGTTGCGCTGGGCTTTGAGATTTTCGACCTGGGTGATGGCTTCGCGGCGCTCGCGGTCGATGGTGGTGAAGTCGCCGAGAACGGCGGCGGGGTCCATGCCACGGGCGCGGAGTCTTTCCTCTACAAGGGCGAGGTTCGCCCGGACGAAGGCTGTATCGATCATTTGGTTCTATTTTAGCGGGTTGCGGATGGAAGGCAGCGTGGGCGGCATTGAAATGCATACCTCGGGGGCTGAAGAGGGTGCTGAAAAAGTGTCTCGCCGGGAAGAAAGCGTACCTCAGCGGCTAAAGCCGCGTTGATTTTGCAGCGTTAGCGGCACGGCTGAAGCCGTGCCCTTAAGCAAAACACACTGCCGGATTCAGGGCTGAAATGATGGCTTTGCGGTGACTGGTGAGTAATGCGGTTAGTCTAGATGAGGTTGACTTTTGATGGAGGTAACGGTGTCGGCTGGGCGCGATAGAGGGCCGGATATGCGGGTGACGGTTGCAGGGGTGGAACTGTGTTCGCCGGTGATTGCCGCGAGTGGGACGTTCGGCTACGGGGTCGAGTTCGAGGAGATCGTTGCGCTGAATAAGATTGGCGCGATTGTAACGAAGGGCTTGTCGCGCGAGCCGATGGCGGGCAATGCCGCACCGCGCATGATCGAGACCGCTGCGGGGATGATGAACGCGATTGGGTTGCAGAATGTGGGGGTGCGGGCGTTCCTCGACGAGAAGCTGCCGAAGCTGCGGAAGACCGGCGCGGTGGTGATTGCGAATGTCTTCGGGTTTGCCATTGAGGACTATGTTGCGGTGATCGAGGCGCTGAATGAGGCCGAGGGCATTGCGATGTATGAGGTGAATGCGAGCTGTCCGAATACGTCGCATGGCGGGATGAGCTTTGGGGTCGATCCGGATGCGCTGTACTGGCTTTCGCGGCGGTGCAGGGAGACGGCTGACAGGGCTGGGCGGCCGGTGATGGTGAAGCTCTCGCCGAATGTGACCGACATCCGGCTGATGGCGAAGGTGGCGGCGGATGCGGGCGTCGCGGCGCTCTCGCTGGTGAATACGTTTGTGGCGCTGGCGATTGATGTGGAGACGAGGCGGCCTCGGATTGCGAATGTGACCGGGGGTTTGTCCGGGCCGGCGATTAAGCCGATTGCGGTGCGCATGGTGCATGAGTCGGCCAAAGAGGTGTCGATTCCGATTGTGGGGATGGGCGGGATTACGAAGGCCGAGGATGCGGTGGAGTTTATGCTTGCGGGCGCGACGGCGGTGCAGGTGGGGACGGCAAGCTTTGCCGATCCTCGGGCGGTGGAGAATATTGCGAATGGGTTGCGGAAGTGGTGCGCGGGGCATCAGGTGGGCGAGGTGCGGTCGCTGACGGGTGGGTTGCGGGTGTAGGAGCGGCTCCCTGATGGCTTTGCGGTGGCCGGGGTGAACCGCCGATTGCTCCGCTGCGCTATGGATGGAAACGCAGATTCTCTTCGGGAATGACAAACAAAAGGGAATGGGAATGCAGGCTGCACTACGGAATGGAAATGCAAAAAGGATAAAATAGGAGTTAATGACCCTACACAATGCTGCTGTAAGTGCTCCTGTCGTCGATCTGCGCCCGGTGCGGCGCGCGTTGCTTTCTGTTACTGACAAGACTGGCCTTGTTGAGTTCGCCAAGACGTTGGCTTCGCATGGCGTGGACCTGGTTTCGACTGGAGGGACGGCGAAGGCTCTGCGCGATGCGGGGCTGGCTGTGCGTGACATCAGCGATTTGACCGGGTTTCCGGAGATGCTCGATGGGCGCGTGAAGACGCTGCATCCGAAGGTACATGGCGGCATTCTGCATGTGCGCGGGAATGCTGAACATGAGGCTTCGGTGGGGGAACATGCGATTGAGCCGATCGACATGGTGGTGGTGAATCTGTATGCGTTCGAGAAGACTTCGCAGAAGCCCGGGGTGGCGTTTGCGGAGGTGATTGAGAATATCGACATCGGTGGGCCGTCGATGGTGCGGTCGGCGGCGAAGAATTTTTCGGATGTGGCGATTGTGACTTCGGTTGCCGATTATGCGGCGTTGACTGAGGAGTTAGCCACGAACAAGGGCGCCCTGACGCGGGCGACGCGGTGGCGGCTGGCAAAGGCTGCGTTTGCTGTGACGGCGGCTTATGACGCGGGGATTGCTTCGGCGCTGGAGTCGATTGAGGCGCCGGAGGGTAAGGCTGTGTTCAAGACGGATGAGCTGCCCCAGACGGTGCGGGTGATTGATCCGCTGGCCCAGACGCTGCGGTATGGCGAGAATCCGCACCAGAAGGCGGCGCTGTATGTGGACGGCAGCGGCAAGGGTGTGGCGGCGGCGGAGCAGTTGCAGGGCAAAGAACTGAGCTACAACAATCTCGTTGATCTGGATGCGTGCTGGGAGCTGGCGAGCGAGTTCGACGAGCCGGCGGTGGCAATTATCAAGCACACGAATCCGTGCGGAGCTTCGACAGGCGCGACTGTGGTGGAGGCTTATCAGCGCGCGCTGGAGGCTGATCCGGTGTCGGCGTTTGGCGGCGTGATTGGCGTGAACCGCGAGGTGGATGGAGCGGCTGCGGAGGAGATTGCCAAGTTGTTTGTGGAGGCGATTGTCGCGCCTTCGTTTACGGCGGATGCGCTGGCGCGGTTTGGGGCGAAGAAGAACCTGCGGCTGGTGAAGATTCATCCGGCGGACACGAAGCGGGTGTTGAAGCAGGTCTCGGGCGGGCTGCTGGTGCAGGATGCCGACCGTCTGAAGATCACCGAGGCCGACCTGAAGGTTGCGACGGAACGCACGCCGACGGCTGAAGAGATGCGGGCATTGCTGTTTGCCTGGCGCGTGTGTAAGCACGTTAAGTCGAATGCGATTGTGTATGCGCGGTTTGCCGATGGTCATGGCCAGACGGTGGGTGTGGGGGCTGGGCAGATGAGCCGTGTAGATGCTGCGAAATTTGGCGCAATGAAGGCCATTCTTCCGTTGGCTGGAACGGTGGCGGCTTCGGATGCGTTTTTCCCCTTCCCGGACGGGCTGGAAGCGATTGCGACGGCGGGCGCGACGGCGGTGATTCAGCCGGGCGGGAGCGTGAATGACGCGAAGGTTGTAGAGGCCGCCAACAGGCTTGGCGTTGCTATGGTTTTCACGGGTGTGAGGCATTTCCGGCACGGATAAGGCTAGGGTTTCGGAGTGGCGGCGACTATAATCGGCGCAATGCCCGGTCTTTGCCGACAGCATCCAATCGGCGGGCGCCATCGTCTAACGACTGTTCAGGCAGTTCGCTGCAGCGACTTTCGGTGGCACAGGATACGACAACAAATGGCCCTGCTTTTGCGCGCTTCGTCTCTTCGCCGGCTCGGGATGGTTCCCCTGGCGGCGCTCCTGCTGGTTTCTCCCGCCGCGTTTGCGGCTGCCCCCGCGCCTTCGGCGAAGACGCCCGATCATGCGGCGTCGTACTACCACTATGCACTGGCGCATTTATATGAAGACATGGCGATCAACGCAGGCCGGTCGGATTACGCGACGCAGGCGGTGGAGCAGTACAAACTGGCGCTTGATGCAGACCCCGACTCGCAACTACTGCAGGATGGATTGGCCGATCTCTACTTCAAGATTGGGCGCATTCGCGATGCAGTGACAACCGCGCAGGCGCAGATTGCGAAAAACCCGAATGACGTTGAGGCACACAGTCTGTTGGGGAAGATTTATCTGCGCTCGCTGGGCGATATGACGAGTTCGCAGTCGAACCAGATGCTACAGCTTGCGATTGGTGAGTACGAAAAGCTGGCGCAGTTGAAGCCGAACGATGTGGAGACGCACCTGCTGTTGGGACAGCTTTACGGCGCGGACCACGATTCGGCCAAGGCGGAGGAGCAGTTCAAGGCGGCGCAGAAGATCGACGCGGACTCGGAAGATGTGGTGCTGAATCTGGCGCGGCTCTACAGCGATGAGGGCGACACGGAACGCGCCGTGCAGGTGCTGAACGGTGTTCCGCAGGACGACCGGACATCGCGGATTGAGTTGGCGCTGGGAGCGAGCTACGACCAGTTGAAGAAGTCCAAGGACGCGATTGCGGCGTACCAGCGCGCGTTGGATCTGGATCCGGACAATCTGGATACGGAGCGGAGTCTGGCGAATGCTCTGCTGAACGATGGGCAACTGAACGAGTCGCTGAAGATATTCAACCAGGTTGTGAGCACGGAGCCGCAGGATGCGCAGTCGCAGATTCACATCTCGGAGATTGAGCGGCAGCAGGGACACTACGATCAGGCGCTGGCCACGGTGGAGAAGGCCAAATCGCTGGTGCGCGATTCGCTGGAGCTGAGCTATAACGAGGCGCTCGTTTACGATGCGCTGGGCCGCTACGACGATGCGATTGCGGTGCTGACGAAGCTGGTGGATAGCTCGACACACGCGGACGGGCAGTACTCGGACCAGGAGAAGTCGAATCGATCGCTGTTTCTGGAGCGACTGGGTATCGTCTACCGCGAGCAGAACAAGACTACCGAGGCGGTGGGCGCGTACCAGAAAGAGGTCGAACTGGGCGGGGATTATGCGCGCAATGCCTATCAGGGCATGGTGGATTCGTACCGCGACGCGCACCAGTGGAAGGACGCGACGAACGCTGCCGCCGAAGCAGCGAAGGCGATGCCGAACGACCATGGTGTGCAGTTGATGTATGCCGGGCAGCTTGTGGACATGGGGCATGTGGATGAAGGCATCACGCTGGCGAAGGCGCAGTTCTCTGACAAGTCGAGTGCGTCGGAGAAACGTGACGGGCACCTCGCGCTGGCGCAGATGTATACGCGGCTGAAGAGGTTCCCGGAGGCTGCCACGGAGTTGGATGCTGCGTCCGTGCTATCGGTCAAGCCGGACCAGACCCTGTATGTGGACTTTCTGCGCGGTGCGCTGGCGGACAGGCAAAAGCAGTATGACGAGGCCGAGTCGCAGTTCAAGAAGGCGCTTGCGATTGACCCGCAGAACCCGACCATTCTGAATTACTACGGCTATATGCTGGCCGACCGCGGAGTGCAGTTGCCCGAGGCGCAGAAGATGATCCAGAAGGCGGTGGATCTGGACCCTCAGAACGGGGCGTATCTGGATTCGCTGGGATGGGTGTATTTCAAGTCGGGGCAGTACGACCTTGCGGAGCAGTATCTACAGAAGGCGATTGCACGGATGAGCAACGATCCGACGGTGCGCGACCATCTGGGCGAGGTTTACGAGAAGACAGGCAGGCTGAAGCTGGCAGTGGCGCAGTGGGAGCTTTCGATGAGCGACTATGCGCACTCGCTCTCTGCCGATGCGGACCCGGCTGATGTGGCCAAGGTCCAGCACAAGCTGGAAAACGCGCGGGTGAAGCTGGCCCGCGTGTCGACGGGGACCGCGGCGAAGTAGGCGGGCGGCTGCGCGGTTCCGTTACACTGAAGCCATCATGGCTAACAATCTGCATCGTTTGGCGGTCTCCGGTGGATTGGACGATCCGCTGACGGCCCGGGCATTTCCGGCGCCGCCGCACCCCTCGCGCACACCCTTCCAGCGCGACCGGGAGCGCATTGTGCAGGCGCGTGCGTTTCGCCGGCTGGCAGGCAAGACGCAGGTGTTTACCAGCCGTGCTTCGGACCACTTTCGCAGCAGGCTGACTCATACGATGGAAGTGGCGCAGATTGCGCGCGCTGTCGCGGCGGAGCTTGGGTTGAACGAAGACCTCGCTGAGACGCTGGCGCTGGTGCACGACATCGGACATCCTCCGTTTGGCCACGCAGGCGAGCGCGCGCTGGACCAGTGCCTGAGGCGACATGGGCGCAGCTTTGACCACAATCTGCATGCGCTGCGGATTGTCGATCACTTCGAGCAGCGATATGCGGCGCATCGCGGGCTGAACCTGACGCTGGGCGTGCGCGAGGGAATCATCAAACACTCGCGTGACTACAAGGAGGAGGAGCACCCCGAGCTTGTTGAATTTTTTCTGGATCAGCAGCCGCCGCTTGAGGCTCAACTCATCGACCTGGCGGACGAGATTGCCTACCTGACTGCGGACCTGGACGATGGTGTGGAGTCGGGCCTGCTGGAGATCGGCCATATTGTGGAGCACGTCGAAGTCTTTGCCCGGTGCTACAGCAGAGTGCGGAAGGAGCACGCGGGCGTGGAAGAGAAGTATCTGTTTTACGAGTCGCTGCAACTGATGCAGAACGTCCTGACGGACGACCTGATTGCGTCGATCATGCAGAACGCGCGCGCGATTGGTGCGGAGTCGCTCAAGGACATTCGCAGGCATCCGGCCCGACTGGCGCTGTTTTCGCCCGAGGTGGAGGCGGAGCGGCTACAGGAGAAGCGTTATCTTTACCAGACGCTGTATACCTGCCCGCCGCTGGAGCGCGAACACGACAAGGCAGAAGAGGTGGTGACGGCGCTGTTCGAGCATTGGATCAACGATCCGGAGGAACTGCCGCCGAGTCACTTTGAAGAGGTCGAAAGGGAAGGGCTAGCGCGGGTGGTGGCGGACTACATCGCAGGCATGACCGACAGCTTCATTCTGCTGCAGTATGCGGAGATCAAGCGGGCCGTTCGCCGGTAGTGAATTTTCCCGTCATCGGCGGCGCGTCCGGCGAATAAAGGCGTAGAATTTCGAGCGATATGAGCTTTACGGCTGCCAATATCGTCGCACTGGTGATTGCAGCCAGCTTTGCCGCCGGACTGAATATCTACGCCACGGTGCTGACGCTGGGGATACTGGCACGCACACATTGGGTGGTACTACCGCCGGGGCTGGACTCGCTGGGCCACACGTGGGTGCTGGTGGTGTGCGGCGTCATGTTTGCGATTGAGTTTGTTGCGGACAAGATTCCCGGCTTCGACATGATCTGGAACGGGCTGCATACGGCGGTGCGGGCACCGGTGGCTGCGCTGGTGGCCTATCATGCAAGCGCGCAGTTGAGCCCGCAGATGCAGGTGCTGGCGACGGCGCTGGCCGCGGCGATTGCGCTGGCGGCGCACAGTTCGAAGACGGCCATACGGGCTGCGGTGACGCCAAGCCCTGAACCGGTCTCGAACATTGCGCTGAGCAGCAGCGAAGACGTGGTGGCCATCGGATTGACGTGGTTTGCGACGCATCATCCGTTTGTTGCGGCAGGCATAGCGGTGGCGCTGATGGTGGCGGCGGTGCTGTCGGCCTGGGCGCTGCTGCGTGCGGTGAGGAAGCCGTTGAAGAAGCTGTTCGGCGGCGGGGCAGCGCAGGGAGATGCGGCACCGAAGACCTCGACGTGAGCGAGGATTCCCTCGGGGAATGACAACCAATCAGGAATAGTCGCAAGGACTATATCTTCAGGGAAAATTCCTAAACCACCGCGTAGAGCATGGACGACGCCATTGCGGGAGTGTAGACCGGTTTGTGATGGTTGGTGACGATCTCGACCAGCGCCTCGACGCAGCCGCCGTCGAGTTTGAGCGGTGCGAGGTCGCGCATGATGGGTACGATTTGGTCGAACTCCAGGCCCAGACGGTAGGGTCGGTCTTCTGAGAGTGCGCCGTAGATGTCGGCCACGGCGACGATCCGAGCTTCCAGCGAGAGGTCTCGCGCCGTGAGCTGGTTCGGGTAGCCGGAGCCGTCGAGTTTTTCGTGGTGCTGTCCGGCGATGACGGCCAGTTCGCGGAACGGCGCGATGCGCTCGAGGATTCTTCGCGTATAACCGGGATGCTGCCTGACCATTCGCCACTCACGTGCGTTCAGCGAGCCTACCTTGTCGAGGATCGTATTGGATACACTCAGCTTGCCAATGTCGTGCAACAGGGCAGCACGCCGCACCAGTTGCAGGCGGTCGGGGGCCAGCCCCATGCGTCGTGCGATGCCTTCGGCGGCGTCGGCCACGCCCATGGAGTGGCTGAAGGTGTAGTGCGATTTGGCATCGACGACGTCGGCGAATGCTTCGCAGACGCGGTCGATTTCGGCCGCTTCGAGATGTTCGCGGCGGCCGGGGTCGAGGCCGAGCACAGCCCATCGGGTCTCCGGTTGGTCGTCGCCCCACTGGCAGTGGACCCACAGGATGCCGCGAGCATCGAGCGCCCGCGCGGTTTTGACGAGGCTGGGGTCGAACCATGTTCCACTGCGCTCGAGCACGGTGTCCATGGCTCCGTGCACGCCGCGTATGGAGGCGAAGATGTCCAGGTGCCGCGCCACGGAGCAGATGCGCGCCAGCAGGGGAATCCCTTCTCCCTTCAGGCGGTCGGGAATGCCTCCGCCATCCCAGCGTTCGTCCACGCAGCGGACGGCCTCGGCGGCCAGTTCGCCCATGCCCAGCTTGCGCATGATGTTGGCGGCGCGAGCCGAGCGGCGGGAGGCGTCGATTAAGTCGAGTTCGCTGGCGAAGTTGGTGCCAGCCACGTCTTTCAGCAGCAGCGCATAGTAGAGGGCGCCCATCTGCTCGGGTGCGAGCCCAATCTCCTGGCCGATTCGCATTCCAACCAGACAACTGCGCAGCGCGTGTCCGCGTACGGATCCTTCTGTAAGATCCAGCGCGTAGGAGAGCGCGGAGATGACTTCAGACAGCGAGATGGACTCTTCGGCCCTATGCTGACTCTGTCGAAACGAGGATGGTGTTTCGATCATGTGTATTTGTTCCTCAAAGTCGAACCAGCGAGAGCAGAGATGCACGCGCCGTCCTAAAGCTCCATCCACGACTATAGAAATTGCTGGCGGTCTTTTATATTCCCCAAAAGAGGCACGATGCGATCAACAAAACAAAGGGTTTGGCCCTTTAAAAGCCCTCATTCAGCCATCTTTAAGACCATTTTGCGACCTTCAGTGGAGCGCATCCTGCGCTCAGGAGACCTGCAATGGTTCTGTCCCGAAAACTGCTTGTCGCTTCCACGCTCGCACTCACGCTGACGGCCTTTGGCCAGGAGAAGAAGATTGACCGGAGCGCCCTGCCTGCCGCCGTCGAAAAGACCGTCCAGGCCCAGTCCGAGGGGGCTGTCATCAAGGGCTTCACGACCGAACGCGAGCATGGAACGCGCGTCTATGAAGCAGAGATGATGGTCAGCGGCCACTCCAAAGACATCGAAATTGCCAGCGACGGCACGTTGAATGAGATTGAAGAAGGAGTGGTGTTTGATTCGCTGCCTGCCTCGGTCCGGGCTGCGCTGACGAAGAAAGCTGCCGGAGCAAAAATTACCAGAGTTGAGTCGCTGACGAAGCACGGGAAGCTGGTGGCGTATGAGGCTGGAATACTGAAAGGTACCCGGCATGGAGAGATTCAGGTCGGCCCCGAAGGCCAGACCATGGCTCACGAAGAGTAGCCGTGGCAAACGAAAACGGCAGCGGAGTGGTCCGCTGCCGTTTCTCGTTGTCTTCTCTGGCATCATGCCCGCCGCCTTCAGCCTTTCGGTGTCGTATCGCCGAGGCCCGCCAGAGTCACCCGTAGATACTTGTGCGGATTGACCGGCGTGTTGTGGATTCTGACTTCGTAGTGCAGATGTGATCCGGTGGCGCGGCCGCTGTGGCCGACGTATCCGATGATCTGCCCGCGGACGACCGATTCACCGGCGATGCAGGCGAATCCCGACATGTGTCCGTAGACGGTCTCGATGCCATGCCCGTGGTCGATGACGACCTCGCGGCCATAGCCGCTGCCCAGCGAGGCCTTGATGACGATGCCGTCGCCGGTGGCGCGGATGGGAACGCCATTGGGCGCGCCAATGTCGATGCCGGTATGGAACTCGCCTTCACCGTTGCCGAGAACCGGGTCCTCGCGCTCGCCAAAGCTGCTGGTAATCGGTCCGGTGATGGGCCACAGCGTCGGGATATACGAAGCGAGATCCTGGCCGATGGTCGGCATATCGAAGAGGCTGCCTGTGTTCCGGCCTCCCAGCGTGGCTGCGGCGCGGGTCGCCAGGCCGTTCATAGCCGAGTTACGCAGCGCATAGAACGCATCGACCGACTTGTAGTACGAAGCGTCCGTCAACCCGTTATTGGGGTCGGTGATCGTGGTGGAGGCGATGGCCTCTTCCACGTCCTCGTGTTTGCCGTGGCGGCGCGAGGTCAGCTTTTCAACCGGCATGGAGAGCTTGTTGGCGGTCAGTCCGTAGAGCGCGGAGACTTCGCCGGCGAGCGAGCCCAGGGATGCGGCCTCGACGTCTTTCTCGTGCGCGGCCTTCTCCAGGTGGGCGTAATCCTTTTGCAGAGAGTTGTGGTCGGCGCGGAGCTGGTTGAATCTCGCTGTCTTGATCAACATGCGCGAATACGAGCCGGCCAGGCCGGTGATCGTGAACATGCCGATGGCTGCCGCCGCGACGAAGATGTACGCATAGTGCAGGGGCACGGGAACCTTGTTCACTGTGCCGTCTTCGTCACGGCTGACGAAAATGATGTAGTACCGTTTCTTGAGACTCAATCCGCAACCCTGGCCCAGATTTTGACCGCCAGACGACAACGGTTCGGAGAGATTGCAACCGGAATAGAACTATCCCGGGGAATCATCGGTGCCAAATGCGTTTCGGCAATTCCGATTTGCGATTGCAATTCTCTCTTGAGCTTCCTCTCAGGGTACCAAACAGGTAACACCCCTGCAACTTACTTTAGTCCTGTATTCCACAGGCGGTATCCCACTTCCGGGGGATGCCGCACTGCCATGTATGCTTGGCTTCAGAGATGAAACGGCCGCCTAAACCGATGAGCGAGCTTGCGTTGATCGAGCAGATACGCCGCGAGTTTGCGACTGCGCGTGGCAGGCACGTTGCGCTCGGTATCGGTGACGACTGCGCCATCCTGCGGCCTCCTGCCGGGTCGGAGATTGTCGTGACGACGGACTTCACGCTGGAGGGTCGGCATTTTTTGCGCGGCATCCATCCGGCTGAGTCGGTCGGGCATCGTGCGTTGGCGCGTGGACTCAGCGACCTGGCCGCCATGGGAGCCGAACCACTGGCTGCATTTCTTTCGCTGGCGCTACCTGCTGAGCTGGTGGCGAAGACCGAAGGCCGCCGCTGGATTGCGCGATTTTTTGCCGGCTTGCGGACGCTGGCTGAACGCTCGAACGTGCCGCTGGCCGGAGGCGATACGTCCGAGTCGCCGCGCGAGACTGCGGCTTCAGGCGGTCTTATCCTTGCTGACATTGTGCTGGTGGGCGCGACTCCCAAGGGCAGGGCGCTGCGGCGCTCGGGTGCGAAGCCGGGCGACCTGCTCTACGTGACCGGGCAGCTTGGCGGGGCGGCTGCCGAACTGGCCCGGATGCTGAAACACAAACGACCTGTGAAGGCCGGGCCTGCGGAAGGGCATCCGCACCTGTTTCCTGAGCCTCGCCTCGCCGCGGGTCGCGCCCTGCTGAAGCGCGGGCTGGCCAGCGCATGCATCGACCTGAGCGACGGGCTTTCGACTGATCTCGCGCATCTGTGCCGGGCTTCGGGTGTTCATGCCGAAGTCGAGCAATCGCTGCTTTCGATTCACTCTCTGGCAGGCAGGCTCCCGGCTGAGGCGGCGCTCCACGCGGCCCTGCATGGAGGCGAGGACTACGAGCTGCTCTTTGCCGCTCCGGCTGGAGTTCGCGTGCCGAAGTCGATTGCCGGAGTCTCGGTTGCGCGCATTGGTCGCGTGATGCCGAAACGCGAGGGGCGTCCGCTCATGGTGCTTGTGAAGCCTGATAACAGGCGCGTGGCGCTCGAACCGGCGGGATGGGAGCACTTCTCCCCAGTGAGCAAGAACTAAACGCTAGAGGCTGGAAGCGAAAAGCTATAACCTCAATCCATGCGCGAAACCACGCGAATCATCCGCTCGACCCTGACCGAGGCGAAGCCCGGCGAGCCGCTTCATGCGGGTCCGGTCTTTGCCGCTCCGTATCATGCGCCCGGCGATCCGGCGGGCATTCCCTACACGTATGCGCGCTCGCATAATCCTACGTGGACGGAGCTCGAGAAGGTCATTGGCCAGATGGAATCGGGCGAAGGCTCGAGCGCCAGCGCGATTGTGTTCAGCAGCGGCATGGCGGCGTGTGCTGCTGTGTTTGGCGCTGTGCTGCGTCCGGGAGATGTGGCTGTGCTTCCGGCAAATGCTTACTACGCGGCCCGCGTGTTGATGCAGGATTACTTCGTGAAGATGGGCATCACGCTGCGTACTGCGCCTACGGCCAACAATGCGCAGGTCGCGCAGCTTGAAGGGGCGAAGCTGTTATGGATCGAGTCGCCCAGCAATCCGACGATGGAGGTTGCCGACATCGCGCTGCTTGCTGAGGCCGCGCATCGGGAAGGCGCGCTGGTCGCCGTCGATAACACGACGCCCACGCCGATGGGCCAGCGGCCGCTTGCTCTGGGGGCGGACTTTTCTGTCGCCTCCGACACCAAGGCCATGACTGGCCACAGCGATTTGCTGCTCGGCCATGTGGCTGTGCGTGACCCGGAGCTGCGAGCGAAACTTGACCAGTGGAGAACGCTGACTGGAGCGGTGCTCGGCCCGATGGAGGCGTGGCTCGCGCTGCGCTCGATTGCGACGTTGCCGCTGCGGCTTGAACGTGCGTGCCAGAACGCGCAGCGCATCGCCGAGTTTCTCTCGACGCGGCGCGAGGTTTCTGCTGTTCTTTATCCCGGCTTACCGCAGCACCCCGGCCACGCCGTCGCAAAGAAGCAGATGCGCTACTTCGGCCCGGTCGTCAGCTTCATTCTCCGAGACAAGGCCGCTGCGGAAACATTCCTCAGCAAAGCGCAGCTCATTACGGACGCGACGAGCTTCGGCGGCATCACGACTACGGCAGAGCGTCGCGCGCGATGGGGAGGCGACGCCATCCCTGAAGGATTCATACGGCTGAGCGCAGGATGCGAGGACATCGCCGATCTGCTTGAAGACATCGCGCAGGCGCTTGAGGCCGCGCAATGAGCGAGACCGCCGCCTTCGCGCAGAACTGGCGCGCAGAGAAGCTTAGGCAGCCTCCTCTGATCGCACCCGCTCGCCAATTCACGTACCCACGGCAGATTGCGGGCGAAGAAGATGCCCTTGCGCGAGGGGCGTTGCAACTACTCGTACAGCCTGCGAGCGGAGGCACGTTTCTTGCTACCTGCGCGCTTGGCTTTACGGATCCGCGTATGCCGAGCGATGTCTATGCTTGTCCTGATCCGCAGGAGCTTTGCGCTGTTGCCGGGGGCTATGCCTACATCATCGACACCGCGCAGCCGGAGCGTAGCACGCACATCGACCAGAAGCCGGTCGTCGATGTGCGCGCGTTGCCTGCACAGGGCTTGCTGCTCTTCACTGGATTTCACTCCATCACAGCATGGGGCGAACACGGGCTGGCGTGGCAGTCCGCGCGTCTGAGTTGGGAAGGCGTGCGCATCACTGGCGTTGAGAACAACGCGCTCCTTGGCTTCGGCTGGAATATGTTGACCGACAAAGAAGTTGCTTTTACGCTCGACCTTCAGACCGGGCGCCACGAAGGCGGTGGGTACACCCCGCCTTCGCAGCGACGCTGATCTGCGGCTCCTCTTACCCTTAGAAGAGGAGCTTGAGGCCGACCTGCACCTGGCGCGAGTTGGTTGCCGTTGCCGTGATGACTCCAGCGGTGGGGCTGGCAACAGCGACGGCGTTCTGGTTAGCCGCCGTGCCCTGTGTCGGGCCGGAGGTGAAGACGACAGGGTTGGGCGTCGAGAAGTTGGTGCGGTTGAGGACGTTGAAGAACTCGGCGCGGAACTGCGCGTGAAGCCGCTCGGAGAGCTGCGCGGATTTGTGCAGCGCAAGGTCGAGATTGCTAAGGCCGGGGCCGGTGAGCGTATCGCGGCCCAGGTTGCCGACCGTGCCGTAGGCTGGCGCGGAGAAGGCTGCGGGGTTGAAGAACTGTCGCGGCGTTCGCAGATAGAGGTTGCCGCGGAAGTTGGGGTTGATGTCCGGACGGACGGGGTTGCGCGTGTCGCCCGAGCCGGTGGGGTTGTAGCCAAGCTGCGGCGAAAACGGGAAGCCGGACTGGAGTGCGGCGATGGCGCTGATGGTCCATCCGCTGACGGCGCGGTTGAGCGTTGGGTTGAGATTCGCGCCGATGGCGTGGTTGTGGCCAAACGGAAGGTCGTAGGTTCCATTAATCGAGACCAGGTGGCGGATGTCGGTCGCGGCCGGGCCGTAGTCGAGGCTGAGGTTCGCAGGATAGGAGACGTAGGCGGGCGTGTTGGCGCTGACGCTGGTGTTCCACGCCGAGCCGTTGTCGAGGTTCTTCGAGAACGTATAGTTTGCGCGCAACTGCAGGCCGTTCGCGTAGCTGCGGCGCAGGTCGAGGGTGAGCGCGTTGTAGTTGCTGACGCCTGCCGAGATCCACGATGTGGTGTTGGCGACAAGCGGGTTGGCTTTCACCGTTGTGGGATAAAAGACGCGGCCGTTGACGATGGTGGCGGCGGGCTCGTTCAAGTCTGCCGAGAGGATTTGATGGTAGCCGTGCGAGCCGGAGTAGCCCACGGTGAGTGACGTGTTCGGCGTGATCTCCTGCTCGACGTGGAGCGTCCAGCTCAGGACGGATGGCGTTTCGATGTCCGGCTGTACGCTGGACGGCGAGACGAGCGAGTTGGCTGAAGGTTTGGTGGACGCGGTGATGTGCAGGCTCGATACGGGCACGTTCGAGAGCGAGAGTGTGGTGTTGTATGGAGCAGCCTGGTCGAGGCGATAGTCGAGCGTGTCGAGCAGCGAGCGGTGCAGGCCGACGCCTGCACGGACTGCGGTTTTGCCGTTGCCGCGCACGTCCCAGGCGAGGCCGAGGCGCGGCTCGGGCAGGAACTTTGCGCGATTGGTAGTGAGTGCTGAGGCGCCGACGGTCGGGTTGGTATCGATGACGCCGTTGGTGAAGCCGTAGTTGGCGGCGCGGCCCTCGGACTCGTTCCAGCCGTTGGTGGACTCGAAGCGGAAGCCTGCGCGGAGTTCGAGGCGCGGCGTGAGGCGGACTGTGTCTTCGACGTAGCCTGCGCCCATCGTGGAGCGCCAGCCAAGTGCAGTCGGCGCGGGAACGACGGTGAAGGTCTTCACTGTTCCCTGCAGGAACGTGGCAAGCGAGGCAAACGACGCCTGCCCGTACTGGTTCTGCGCGAGGTTGTCGTTGGACTGGATGCGCTGGACCCATGCGCCTGCTTCGATCTGGTGACGGCCGCGCGTCCAGAAGATGTGGTCGTCGAAGGTGAAGAGGTTGCGCGCGGTGGTGTTGGCGGAGCCTACGTTCGCACCTGCGCCGGTAATCTGCGACGAACCGTTCGAGGCGGTCGAGCCGGCGATGACGATGGCCCCGATGGGCTTGCCTTCGACCCAGCCGGGGATGTTGGCAGCAGTGGTCCCGTCAAAGTAGAAGGCGGCACGCGAGAAGCCGAAGCGCGCGGTGTTCAGCAGGCTTGCGGAGAAGACGTGCTGCTCCTGCGCGGTGAGCACCTGTTCGCGGAGGCTTTCGTTGATGCGCGAAAAGGGATTCTGCGTGGGCGTGTCGGCGGTGGAGTCGTCGATAGTGTAGGTGGTGTAGAAGAGGTCGTTGGGGCTGATGTTGTTGTCGAAACGCAGCGTGCCGAAGTCTTCGCGGATGTGCTGCGTTGGGCTGGAGTAGGCGAGCGCGATGCCTGATCCCAGCTCGGGGCCGTTGGCTACAGGCCACAACGCGAGCAGAGGTTGCACGCTGGGCACGGCTGCCGCGCGGCTGGCGTTGTCGGGCACGAGCGTCACGTCGCTGAGGCCGAGGTTCTGGCGGTAGCCCTCATAGTTGGCGAAGGCGAAGAGTTTGTCTTTTCGTACAGGCCCGCCGAGCGACGCGCCGAAGTTGTTGCGCTGGAACTCGGGGATGCGCGCCTGGTCGAAGTAGTTGCGGGCGTCGAGCGCGGAGTTGCGCAGGAACTCGTAGGCCGAGCCGTGGAGATGATTGGTGCCGGAGGCGGTGACGATGGAGATCTGCGCGCCCTGCCGTTTGCCGTAACTGGCGGAGTAGGTGTCGGTGGCGACGTTGAACTCGCGGACGGCATCGACGCCGAGAAGTTGGCCGCTGGTGCCGCCGGGGGTGACGTTGATGAGCGATGCGCCGGTGTACTCGATGCCGTTGAGCAGGAAGAGATTGTCCTGTGGGCGGCGGCCGGAGATCGAAAACATGTTGCCGACCGAAGAGTTTGAGGTGCCGATAGAGCCCGAGCGTTGCCCGGAATAGTTGACCGTGCCGGGGTTGAGCGTGATGAGTTGGTCGTAGCTGCGGCCATTGAGCGGAAGTTGCCGGATCTGCCGCTCGTCGATGAGGCCGGAGGTCTGCTGCGTCGAGACATTGACGACGGCCGGTTTGTCTTCGACGGTTACTTGCTGCTGGACGGCATCGAGCGAAAGCATCAGGTCAATCTGCTTGGTCTCGGCGACGCTGAGAGTGATTCCCGTGCGCTTGGCGGACGCGAAGCCATCGTGCGCCGCGCTGATGGTGTAGTTGCCCGCGGGTATCGATGGTGCGGAGTAGCGGCCGTCGGAGCCGGTTACGAGAGTGCGTTCGTTACCGGTCTCGTTGTTGTGGATGAGGACGGCGACGCCTGACAGGGCTGCGCCGGTGGAGTCTGTCACTGTGCCTGAGAGCGTGCCGCCAGTGACCTGGGCCTCGGCGGCGATGGCGAGAAAAAAGGCGAGCGCGCCGATGAGCGCGAGGGCTGCGAGCGAAGTTCTTAAAACATAACGGAGCGTAAAGACAGAGTGATGCATGGAGGTCTCCTCAAGGTTGGTGCCGCGCGCCCGCGCGCAGTTCATGCGCACGGGGTCGCTATGCTTTTGTCGATTGTTTGTAGAAGGGGCTGGTTCTCGCTACGCGCGACAACGACAGCGTTGCATTCGGGCGGCGGGGCAAGTGTCTGCATCCCACCCATTGCGATGAAGCCGCGATAGATCGGGCACCCGCGAACTGCGGGGATTCTTCGCTTCGCTCAGAATGACAATTACCGATACTGAGAGCAGTTTTGTCATCGCGCGACTCCGTGGCTGTAGCTCCAGTAGACGAGCGCCAGCGTAACGAGGGCGATGAAGACTTCGCCGAGGATGCCGACGATCAGCGGACGCCAGCCCTGGCCGGTGAGGTCGCGCAGGTTGGTGCGCAGGCCGACTCCGGCAAATGCGGGCAGGAACGCCCAGTTCGCCAGATTCGACAGACTCGTAATCTGGCCGGTCGTGAAGAAGCCCGCCGTGGCCAGGACCGAGATGGCCATGAAGCCGAGGATGAACTTGGGAAACTTCTGCCAGAGGAAGATCCCTTTGTGCTGGACGCCGGGGGCGAGGCCGCGCGACGACCAGTAGATCGCATAGCCGAGCACGACGAATCCGATGAACGACGAGCGCGCCGTCTTGACGAGGATGGCCCAGCGGCCAGCGTCCTGCCCGTAGAGCGCGCCGGTGACGAGCGACTCGGCGGTATTGTCTACGGCGAGGCCGGCCCAGACGCCGTAGCCCTGCTGGCTCATGTGCAGCAGATGGCCGATGGCGGGGAACGTGACCAGCGCAATGGCGCCCAGTGTAAGGATGGCGGCGATGGCGGTGGAGGTGTCTTCTTCCTCGGGCTCGATGGCCCCCTGTGCGGCCATGATTGCAGTGACACCGCAGATGCTGCTGCCGATGGCCAACAGCGAGGTGAGTTTGGGCGGCAGTTTGAAGATGCGACCCAGCAGCGTCATCACGCTGAGCGAGAGTGCAAGCTCGACGGCGACCAGCAGCAGCGAGAGCCCGCCGATGTGCAGGACATCCTGCAATAAAAACCGCGCGCCGACCAGCACGATGCCGAGCTTGAGCCAAAGCTCGTAGGTGGCTACGCCGGGACGGAACCGCTCCGAGACGCCGAAGGTGTTGCCGATGGCGAGGCCTATCAGGATGGCGAGCAGGACGTACTCGATGCGGGGGATGAAGACGTGCGGGTAGCGCGTGTGCAGCAGCGTGAGCGCGCTCTGAAGCAGCTTCCCGGCGATCCCGATGCCGAACAGAAGCGCCACGCCGGGTAGCAGAGCGACGAGGCTCGGCGGCGTGCGCTGGGATTCGGTTGGGGTCAGGATCGCGGGAGAGGACATGCGCTTAGACGTGCGTCCTTAAAACGGGATCGAGGGGAGGATGTTGAAGCGAATCAGCGCCGCCAGAGCCAGACCCAGGGCGATAGCGACCAGGTCGATATTGATGCGGCTGCCGAGGTGGCTTGCGGTACGTTCCAGTGGTGCGGCCATGAAGTGCTCCTGCTGTAGTTCCAGTGTTCGGTCGAAGTGGGGCAAAAAGAAAAACCCACGTATCGCGGTTTGCGCTGATACGTGGGTTCCTGAAATTCACTAAGCTCTTACGGTCGAATCAAGTCGATTGGCTTAGGTGTGGGAGGCTCCAACGCAGCAGCAACAGTTGCCCATACAACAGAGGCAACAGGTACAAGCTGCGATGTGCATCAATCCCATGTGTTTAACCTAGAGGATTTGAGTGTTCACGTCAAGACGGGGATTCAGAAAGTGGGGGTTAAAAGAGGAAACCCACGCAGCGCGGTGGGGGCTGTTGCGTGGGTATTCCGGTAAAGCAACGAAGTGGGTGGACTTCGTTATGACTGACTCAACCCGAAGGGAGTCTTGCCACTCGCTTAAGGTAACGGTAAAAGCGGGCCGGAGTCAAGGGGGCTTTTAGCGGAAAGCTATCTTTTCCGGGGATTTCGGGGCATCTTCCCGCTCAGGGAATGTCCGTAATCAAGTCGCAGTTGCTGTAGGAGTTGTCCCGCAAGCCGGGTGCTCCCGCCGTGTGGATAAGCCGGTAAAAGGTCTGCGCAGCCCCCGCGTTTTGCGAGTCGTAGATATGAACGATTCGCTTCTTCATGTCGATTCCGTTGCGGTCGTAGCAATAGTATTTTTTCCCGACGTAGGTGCCTGGCAGCAGTCGTTTGGTCATGATGGCCTGCAGGCCGTAGCTGAGGTCATAGTTGTACGCCTTGTCGTGCAGGTAATCGGAGATGGGATAACCGGCGGCGTGGTCTTCGCCGTTTTTGAGTGCGAGCACCAGCGCCATATTGACTGCGCCGATCTGGTCGAATTTCACTGCCATTGCTGAGTCCTCTGCTTGAAGTGGGATGGGCTGCGGAACACAATCGTACACCCGGACAAAGGCTCGATGGAACGCTTAAAGGCGGCAGATCAACAGTTCGCGCTCGTAGACCATCTCCGGCGGCAGGTGGTCGTGGACCAGCAGGAAGAGTTCCTCGTGATCCATGACCTCGCGGCGCCACTGGGTACGGTCCACGCGCTGAAGCTCGTCGAACGCCTCGCGCGAAAAGTCCAGCCCCTTCCAGTTGATGTCCTCGTAGTGCGGCACCCAGCCGATGGGCGACTCTTTGCCGATGGCGCGTCCGCGCACGCGGTCCACAATCCACTTGAGCACGCGCATGTTTTCGCTGAAGCCCGGCCAGAGGAACTTACCGTCGGCGTCCTTGCGGAACCAGTTGACGTGGAAGATACGCGGCGTGGCCGAGAGGTTGCGCTGCATCCTGAGCCAGTGACGGAAGTAGTCGCCCATGTGGTAGCCGCAGAAGGGCAGCATGGCCATGGGGTCGCGCCGGACCTTGCCCAGAGCGCCGCCTGCGGCTGCCGTGGTCTCCGAGCCCATCGTGGCTCCCGCGTAGACGCCGCCCGACCAATTGAATGCCTGGTAGATCAGCGGCATGGTCCCGGCGCGGCGGCCGCCGAAGATGATGGCCGAGATAGGCACGCCGTCGGGGTCTTCCCACGCGGGGTCGATGGTGGGGCACTGGCTGGCTGGCGCTGTGAAGCGTCCATTCGGATGCGCGGCGGGCTTGCCGGTTTTTTTGCCGATGGCGGGCGTCCACTTTTCGCCGCGCCAGTCGATGCACTCGGCGGGCGGCTCGTCGGTCATGCCCTCCCACCACACGCCGCCTTCCGGCGTTAGCGCGACGTTGGTGAAGATGGTATTGCGCGCGAGCGTCGCCATCGCGTTCGGATTGGTCTTCGCGCTGGTGCCCGGCGCGACGCCGAAGAATCCGGCTTCCGGATTGATGGCGTGGAGTTGGCCGTCGGCGTCAGGCTTGATCCACGCAATATCGTCGCCGACCGTCCAGACCTTCCAGCCGTCGAAGCCCTTGGGCGGAATCATCATGGCGAAGTTCGTCTTGCCGCAGGCCGAAGGAAACGCAGCGGCGACATAGGTCTTCTCACGTGTGGGCGACTCGACGCCGAGGATGAGCATGTGCTCCGCCATCCAGCCTTCGTCGCGCGCGATGTTGGACGCGATGCGCAAGGCGAAGCACTTCTTGCCCAAGAGAGCGTTGCCGCCGTAGCCCGAGCCGTAGCTCCAGATCTCGCGCGACT
The DNA here is from genome assembly GCF_035763405.1 of Edaphobacter sp. NCBI lineage: Bacteria > Pseudomonadati > Acidobacteriota > Terriglobia > Terriglobales > Acidobacteriaceae > Edaphobacter > Edaphobacter sp. Next base: position 66,438 of record NZ_DASUBE010000083.1, on the reverse strand, counting down.
CAGGGAAGTGGACGATGTATTTGGTCTCGTTGCAGGGCCAGGGGACGTCTTTTTCGCCCGGAGCCAGCGGCGCGCCGACCGTATGCATACATGGCACCACGCGCTTCTCGTCTTTATCGATCTCGGCAAAGACCGGCAGACCGATGCGCGCCATGATGCGCATGTTCACGACCGCGTAGGCAGAGTCAGTCAACTGCACGCCGATGCGCGACATCGGCGAACCGGTGTGGCCCATCGAGAAGGGAAGCACATACATCGTGCGCCCCTTCATGCTTCCGCGGAAGAGCTGCTTCAGGCGTCGGCGCATCACGTAGGGGTCTTCCCAGTTGTTCGTCGGCCCGGCGTTGTCCTTGGAGAGCGAGCAGATGAAAGTGCGGTCTTCCACGCGCGCCACGTCGTTGGGGCTCGAACGCGCAAGGTAGCAGTTGGGCCAGAGCTTCTGGTTCAGTCTGGTGAAGGTTCCTGCTTTGACGAGCTGGTCGCAGAGAAAGTCATACTCGGCCTCGGAGCCATCGACCCAGTGGATGTGCTCAGGCTGAGTCAGCTCTGCCATCTTTTCGACCCAGCGGATGAGGTGTTTGTTCGTCGTCGGCGGGGCAATGGTGTGGGTCGAATTCTTCATAGGCTCCTTATGGTTGGATGTCATACTTCACTCGTCGCAATACAGGTGTCAATCGTCTGTGCGTTTACCGTTCGACCATGAATAAGGATTTATCTCTCGGTCATATAAACTGCGTTCGAGGGAAATTTCGATGAATATTGGTTGGACCAAACTGGCAGTTGCAGTGTGCGCGCTGGCAGGGACGATGGCGATGGCGCAGGGCGATCCGGCGCGTGCATTCGATGCTGCGACTGCTGCAGTGCGCAAGCCGGGAACAGTGGTGCGCATCGACCTGATAGGCGATTCGACGCAGACGAACAACGCAGGCTATGGTCGAGGCTTCTGCGCGAACCTCACCGCAGTGGTCGATTGCGTGAACATGGCCAAGGGCGGCGCGAGCACGAAGACGTATCGTGCCGACGGGTTGTGGCAGCGCGCGCTTGAGACCAGGCCCGACTACATGCTGATTCAGTTCGGCCACAATGATGAGGCGTCGAAGCCGCCGCTGCCGCGCCAGACGACGATGGCCGAATATGAAGCCAATCTGCGGCGTTTCGTCGAAGAGGCGCGTGCGGCGGGCATCAAGCCGGTGCTGGTAACTCCGCTCACACGGCGCTACTTCGGTGCGGATGGCAAGATACACTCCGACCTCGCCGCGCACTCGGAGACGATGCGGCGCGTCGCTGCCGAGATGCATGTGCCGTTGATCGATTTGCAGGCGGACAGCATTGCATATCTCGACCAGGTCGGTGAAAAGGCAGGCGATGCACTGGCGATTACGAAGAAGAACGATGAGGGCAAGACAGTCTTCGACAAGACACACCTGAACTGGAAGGGTTCGTATATCTTCGGCAGAATCGTTGCGGTCGATCTGGGCAAAGCTGTTCCTGCGCTGTCGAAGTACGTTCAGCCGCAGGCTGTCGCGCTGCCGCCTGAAGGTGTGAAGGCGATGGCGATCATCAACGGCGCGCCGGTGAAGATTGTGCTTGTGGGCGACTCGACCGTGAACGCGGAAGGCGGCTGGGGCAAGGGCTTCTGCGCTATCGTGACGCCGAACGTGACCTGCATCAACGAGGCGCTTAACGGCCGCAGCTCGAAGAGCTTCATCGACGAAGGTGCATGGGCGAGAGCGTTGGCCGACAAGGGTGACTACTACCTGATCCAATTCGGACACAATGACCAGAAGCCGGACGCGAAGCGGCATACTGATCCCGATACGACGTATGCAGCGAATCTGCGCCGCTACATTGCGGACGTGCGCGCGATGGGCGGCGTGCCGGTGCTGGTCACGTCGCTCTCGCGGCGCAACTACCGCGACGGCAAACTGGTGCTCGATCTGACTGCGTATGCGGACGCCACGAAGCACGTGGGTGCGGAGGAGGACGTGACGGTCATCGACCTGAACGCAATGTCGGTGAAGCTGCTCGAAGGGATGACGCAGGCCGAGGCGGACCAGTTCGATGCAACAGGGCATCCCGATGCGAAGGCCGAGAACCACGGCTCAGTGAAGCTCGACCGGACGCACCTGAATGCGCACGGACAGGCTGTCTTCGGTCGCATGGTCGCCGATACGCTCGTGCGGACGCAGGTGGAGCTGGGGCCGGACATCGTCGGCGAACCGAAAGTTGCTGTGACGAAGTGAAGATGCCTATTCCGCAGGAAACGGCACGAACTTATCCTTGCACGATTCAGGCTTGCCGTTCGCGGGCTTGCCGGTGAGTGTCGAGTCGGTTCCGGCGGGGATGTCGAGATTGACCGGGCCGGGGCCGAGCGTGATGTCGGTGTGATTGACGGTGTAGCTGTACCTGGCCGAGGCTGCGTCTGTGAGCAGCACATCGTCGAGCCGGACACCGACGCGATGCGTGTGATCGTAGCCGTCGAAGAGAATCTTTCCTCCGCCGGAGACGCGCACGTTGTGGAGCGTGATGTCCTCGAACGTTGGGGGCGAGTTGCCTTCCACCGGGCCGTTGGCTGCGTAGGCTGCGGAGAGGTCGATGGGACGCGGTGAGTTGCGGATGCAGATGTCGTCATAGGCGACGTCATGCACGAGACCGCCGCGCGTGCCCATGGACTTGATGCGGATGCCGGAGTCTGGGCCGTCGAGCGAGAGGTCGGTGACGCGAAGCTTGCTGACGCCGCCGTTGGTCTCCGAGCCGATGGACATGCCGTGACCCCAGTAGAAGTGGTTGTGGATGACGCTCATGTTTGTCACGCCGCCGGGGCCGCCCTTGATGGCGACGTTGTCGTCGCCGGTGCGGATATAGCTGTGGGTGATGGTGATGTTCCTGGAGCCGGAGCCAGGGTCGATGCCGTCGGTGTTGCGGGCGAGGCGCTTGGGCGTGTTGATGCGGACACCCCAGACGGTGAAGCCGTTGCCGTGGTTGTAGACGACGTGGAAATTGGGCGAGTTACGAAGTGTGATGCGATAGAGGGTGAAGTTGTCGGCGTAGTTGGCGACGAGGATGCGCGGGACCTTCTGGCCTCCGATGCCGGGCTTGCGCGCCTGTTCGGCAAGGTCCCACCATGTCACGTTCTGGCCGAGGAGCTTCGAGCCGCCGCGCCCATCGATGGTGCCTTCTCCCATGATGCCTGCGCCGGAGATGTGGTCGGCGGAGATGAGCGGCTTGCAGCCTCCGCGCTCTTTGCTGACGATGCCGCAGCTTCCGGGCGAGGTTTCGTACTGCTTCGGGTCGCGCGAGGCATAGAGCGTGACGCCTTTGTCGAGGACGAGCGTGACGCCTGCGCGGAGTTCGAGCGGGCCGCTGAGGAAGGCGTCGCTGGCTCCATCAGCGGCGAGTTCTACGGCGTGGCCTTTGGCGCAGCGGTCGAGTGCCTGCTGGATGCGGGCGGTGTCGAGCTTCTGTTCGTCTGCTTCGCTGATGGTGTGCAGCTCTGCTTTCAGCGTGATGCAGGCGGGTGGGATGACGGGCTCGGTGATGGTGCGGGTGTCTTGAGCATGGAGTGGTGCAACGAGCGGTGCGGCGAGGCAGAGGAGAACGAGAAAGCGGCGCATGAGGCTCCTTGGTGGTCGTACCAATTATGCACCATGCGCTATGGAGCGGTAACGACTCCTACGTCGGAATCGGCGCAGCCGTAGTAGAGGAACCATTGGTTGTGGAAGTGGACGAGGCCTTCGGCGAAGGTGGTTCCGGCGACGTACTGGCCGGTCTTTTCCCAGGGCTCCTGGGGTTTCAGAACCGGAGCTTCAGTGCGGGCGAGCATGTGAGCAGGGTTGTGCGGGTCGAAGAGGGCTTCGCCGGCGGCGTAGGCGTTTGCTCCGAGTGCAGGGTCGCCGCGGGTGGGATCGTTTTTGCCGTTGTAGAGGACGACGATGCCGCGGCCGGTGAGGACGGGCGGCGGGCCGGTCTCGGGGAAGCCGGAGTCGAAGTGGCCGGGGCGTTTGGTCAGGATTTCGACGGGGCTGCCGTGGGCATCTTCAACGGGTGTCCAGTGGATGAGGTCGGGTGAGGTGGCGAGGTGGATGGCTCCTTCGCCCCAGTACATCCAGTACTTGCCGTTGATCTTTGCGGCTATGAGCTGGTCGCCGTCGAGCCGGGTGACGATGCCTCCGGACTTGTATTTGAGTGTGTCGTACTTGCCGTGGGCGGAGCCAAGGAAGGCTGGGCCGTGCCTGGTCCAGTGGGCGAGGTCGGGTGAGGTGGCGATGCCGATGGAGTGGGTGATGCGGTTCCACTGGGTGTAGGTCAGGACGTAGGTGTGGTCGGGCGCTTCGACGATGCGCGGGTCTTCGACTCCGCCGGGCCACTCGCGGGATTTCTGCGAGTCGTTGTCGGGGTAGAAGACGGGTTCGGGCTGGCGGGTGAAATGGATGCCGTCGTCGCTGACGGCGAGGCCGAGGCGGGAGGTGTGCTCGCCGATCTGCATCTTGCCGGTGTCGTCTTCGGCACGGTAGAGGACGTAGACTTTGCCGTCGTGGACGATGGCGGCGGGGTTGAAGGTGTGGAGCGCCTCCCAGTGGATGGGTTTTTGGGCAATGGGGTCGTGGAAGAGGCTCGCTTTGTTCGGGGTGATCACCGGGGCAGCGACGGGTCGGGCGAAGGGGCCGATCTGCCAGCCTGGTTTGGCTGCGGCGGTGAGGAGGATGGTCGCTGCGGCTACTAAAAACATCTTTCCGGCGATGTGTGGGAGGCGTTGTCTGACAGCAGGATTCGATGGTTTCGCGGCGCTGAGCAGACAATGCATGGTCTGGTCCCCCTCCCCCTACTTTAGTTCTAAAGTCCTTTGAACAAAAGACTTAAGTCCGGACTACCGGCGCACGTTGGTTGCCAAAGCGGGTGAAAGCAGAAAGCCCGGCACTCGGCCGGGCTGCTCTCTTCTCTTGATTTAAGTCTAGCAGGCGTGTCAAGAGTTTTGAGTATGTCCAACTCGATCGGCCGTCGCAGTGCGGGCGGTCCAGATGTCGAGCAGGGTGGCGGCGATGGTGAAGACGACCGGGCCGAGGATGATGCCAACGACGCCGAACAGGGCAATGCCTCCCAGGATAGCGAGCAGGATGATGGCGGTGTGGGCGCGAAGGCGCGTGCCGACCAGGATGGGGTAGAGGATGTTGTCGATGGTGCTGACGACGAGGCCTCCCCAGACGGCGAGCAGGGCGGCTTTACCCCAGTGGCCGCTAAGTCCGAGGTAGATGGCGATCGGCGCCCAGACGAGGAAGGAGCCGAAGGCCGGGATGATGGCGAGGGCGACGGTGGTGAAGCCCCAGAGCACGGGCGCGGGCACGCCGAGCGCCCAGAAGGCGAGGCCGGCGAGCAGGCCTTGAACGCAGGCGATGGCAAGGCGGCCGAGGGCGGTGGCGTAGATGGTGTCGCCAGTGCGGGTGAGCAGCTCGTCGGCTTCGTGGTTGTGGAGTGGAAGGATGGCTCGGAGGCTGGAGAGCGCGGGGTCGCGGTCGCGGAACAGAAAGAAGAGGAGGAAGAGCATGACGACGATCTGGGTGACGGCGCGGAAGGAGTTGCCGAGAACGCCGCCGAGGCGGGTGCCGATGTAGGAAGCGGCGGTCTGGGCGGCGCGGCCGGGGTCGATGGACGAGGAGACGGTCTGGATAGCGTCGGCGAGCGATGCATGGTTGGCGATGAAGCTGGCGACTTTCTGTTGGGTGGCCGGATTGCGCATGGCATCGACGGCGGAGAGGGCCTGGCGGCCAAGGCTCTGCACCGGAAAGAAGCTGGGAACAATGAGGGCGAGCACAACAAGCAGGACTGCGACCGCGGCGCAGGTGGACGGCTGCCTGATCCTGGATGCGAGCCAGTTGTACGGGCGCTGGGCGATGACGGCCAACACGATGGCTCCGATGATGGCCGTGTAGAAGGGCTGGAGCAGAAGCGCAACGACGACGAGTACACCAAGGGTGAGGAGGAAGAGGGTGATGCGCTTCCAGGGCGGCTCGGCGTGCGTGCTGGACGAGATGCTGGGCATGGTGCCTGCTCCGTGGCGCGAAGTGCTCTGGTTAGGGTATATGGATTTGGGGCTGGTGTGGTGCCCGTCGAAAGCCGGAGATTTACGAGATATAGACGCCCGCTATACTGGTTTTAAGTGGAGGTGCGCGATGGCGAGTTCCGTTGCAATGAGGGAAGCGCAGGAGCATCTGGGGAGTTGCTGGACCGTGCCGAGCGTGGGGAAGAGATTGTGATTGAGCGGAAGGGACATCCGGCGATGAAGCTGGTACCGGTTGTTGCTAAGGAGCCGACGCCAGCGAGGCGAGTCGGCGGCCAGAACCTGCTTGGGATTACTTATATTGCTCCGGATTTCGATGCGTCGATGACTCTATGAGAGGCGTTATGCACGGCACGAATCATCAACTTCTGTCTTCTAAGAGCGGTGCAGACTACCCGCAAACAGTGGACAATTTGCTTTGCCCCGCGATCTGGCGAAAGGAAACAGTCTTAGACTTGTTTGCGGGATGCGGTGGCTTTGCTCTGGGTTTCGAGGCGGCTGGATTCGACACGATTGGGTATGAGGCGAATGCTGACTGTTGCGCGACCTATCGTGCGAATCTGCATGGGAGTTGTGCGGAGCAATTCATCACAGTGGAGACGGAATTCCCCGTTGCCGACATCGTGATCGGTGGGCCGCCTTGCCAGCCATTCAGCGTTGGAGGTCATCAACTAGGCCTTGAGGACTCCAGGGATGGATTCCCTGCGTTTATTGCAGCTGTGGAACGGCTACAGCCGAAGTTATGGATGTTTGAAAATGTGCGAGGGCTTCTCTACAAGAATCGCTGGTATCTGGACCAGATCATTCAGAGGCTTGAGCGCTTTGGATACGTGGTCGACGCGAAGTTGCTGAATGCTTCTCACTATTTGGTGCCGCAGAGCCGTGAACGTCTCATCGTTGTCGGACACAAAGGAGGCTTTAAGTTCCCGGAGAAGAGTTCCGAGGTTATTACAGTGGGACGGGCCCTCGGCGGATTCTTGTTTTCCGAACCTGCCGAAGGAAAGTATCTGACACAAAGTATGGACGATTATGTGGCCAAGTATGAGAGGGCCTCCAAGTGCATCAATCCTCGGGATCTTGATCCGAATCGTCCATCGCGCACCATAACTTGCAGGAACCTCGGCGGCGCTACGGGCGACATGCAAAGAATAAAGCTGCCGAGTGGAAGGCGTAGACGCTTGACAGTCCGTGAGGGTGCGCGACTCCAGAGTTTTCCGGACTGGTTCGAATTCTGCGGTGGCGAGAGCAGCCAGTTCAATCAGGTGGGCAATGCTGTCCCGCCAATGTTTGCCTTTGCTCTAGCAAAGAGCGTCAGAGCATATCTCGACCAATCTCAATGGCTCAACGACGAATCCATACGAGAGTGCTGGTCGCCTGTTCAAGCATCGTTGGAACTTATTTAGGAGAAATTTTGACGCGAAGAAGCAGGCTGGAAACATTGGTAAGGGATGCCCTGTGTGCTTTGGCCGCGATTGGGATACCTCTGGATGGTGTGACAGAACGCCGCCGGGTCCGGATGGCAAAGGCCTTTCTCTCAGTTGCCGGAATGAAACCGGGGATGGATTGGTCCGAAGCCAGTGCTGACAATAGGCTGCGCTCGCGAGATGTAATCCGCTGGATGAATCAATATCTGGGAGAAGAGATCTCTTCCGGATCATACGACGATATCCGGAGGAAAGACCTTCTGCTTCCCGTCGAAGCGGGTATCGTCTTGAAGAGCGCCGGCAAAGTAGGAGCCGCAACGAACGATGGAACGAGACGCTACGCCCTCAGTTCGGAAGCGGCGACGTTGCTCCGGTCCTATCGATCGCCGGATTGGGACGTGCGGTTGGCTCAGTTTCTTGCGGGGAAGGAGAAGCTGGCCGACCAGTTGAAGAAGACACGACTACAGGGGCTCATTCCTATTACTGTAGGGTCGAGCGTGTTACGGTTTGGGCCGGGCGAGCACAATGAACTGCAAAAGGCTATTATCGAGGATTTTCTTCCGCGTTTTGGATATGTGGCAGAGGTTTTGTATGTTGGCGATACAGAAGAAAAGCTTCTTTTCGTCCAGGCGAATCGGTTGATGGGACTGGGTTTCTTTGAGCTTTCTCACAACAAATTGCCGGATGTCTTAGCTTATTCCGGCAGCAAGAACTGGTTGTTCTTGATCGAGGCCGTTCATTCCGCCAACCCAATTACCGAGCTGAGAAAGAGGGTCTTGGAGCAACTCACGAAAGAATGCAGTGCTGACATTATCTATGTCAGCGCATTCCTGTCTCGTGCCGCATTTAGGAAATTTGCGCGTGAGATTGCATGGGAGACTGAGGTATGGATTGCCGAATCTCCCGATCATCTCATCCACTTTAACGGGGACAAGTTCCTGGGGCCTCATGTTTCCGGAAATACCCGATAACGATTCTTGGTAAAAGGTTACAGTTCCGTGGCGAACTGGTGGTTCATAAGCGGCGGGTTTGGGTTCGGTGGAGAGGTCGAGGATAAGAGGTTCAAGGACCAGGAGCTTGTTTGCCGAGGTAGCGTAGCGATGGCCGCACCTTCGCTGCGTCGAAAAGACTCTACAGCATCACTCAAAGTTATAGAGCGGGCTTTCAGCCTTTTCGTATTCAACTGGCTTCAAACCCCAGGGCTGCGCCCTTGGCCGGTATGGTCCGGTCCTTCGGACCTTGAAGGTTGTGCTTCTGCACCTTCGAGAGAACAGCCCTAACTTACTGCCCGTTTTGCGGGATGGCCTTCAAAGCGGATCAGCAATCGGGAGTCTGTGGCTTTGGCGAAGCGTCCGAGCGTTTGCATGGATGGACGCACTTGTCCGCTTTGAGGGCGGGCAATGAGGGGGCATCCGGTTGGTTACTTCGCTTTCTCCAGAGCCTTGGCGTCATCGAGATGCTTCTACAGGACGGGCAAAGCCTCTTCTGCATAGGATTTCAGGGCCGCGTTTTCTGCGTCTGACGCTTCCTTTTTGTAGATGGCGATTGCCTGGGTATGGCCGGCAACCATCTCATGGATATAACGGCGATCGAAGGCAGCGCCTTTCAACTTTTGAAAAGGAGCGATCATCGCTTTATTGTGCGCGGCGTCGATCGCGTCGGGCCTGTTGAGGCTGGCCTGATGTGCGACATCGTATAGCTGGTTGAAGTCTTTGGTGTGATCGGTGACCAGCGTCTGGGCATAATCCTTTACTGACTGCGAGGAGGCTGCGGATTGCGCCAACTGCCCAAGATTGGCTTCTACCATGTCAGTTTGCGCGGCGAGATCGACAAATTTCTGGTCGCTCATTGCCGGCCCTTTTGCGGTCTTCGCTTGAGCCAAGGCAGGCGTCAAGCAGAGAGTCATGCAGCAGACGGATGAAAGAATATGTTTCATTTCTGATTCCTCCGAATCAACGAGTCCTTTAACAGTTGATGCCGATATGCACCGGGTGAGATGCCATGCGGAAGGGATGAATCGGAGGCAATCCGCTTTCGCTGGATGCCAGCTGGCCGCGATGAGTCAGTGGCGGACGATTGTTTCCATGCGATCAGAGTTCCATGGCGAACTGGTGGGTGGGGTCGTAGGGGGGCGGTTTGGGTGCCTGTGGCCGTTAGAGTGGAGTCGTCCTTCGGACGATGCCCACACATCAGAATCGATGTATGGGCACCCGGCAAAGCGGTTGATTACATCAACTTAATAAAGCCACTTCGACCGCCATAAGTATTCTTTCAGCAGCACCAATTGCGTCTTGCAGTTCCCTAAGAGTTATTTGAGAACCCTGCTTATGGGCAACGTCGTGTCTGTCACCTACAGCATTGCTATACAGGCTAACGTCCTTGTCATCTAGTTGATCGTTGAAATTGTTCTTGGTCTCATCACCAAACATCGCTAGTAGCTTGGAGATGTCTGATTTACCGACACTTCTGACAATACGCACGACGCTTGCTGCTATGTATGCCTTGACTCCCTCGTCGGCGAGAGTGCTTGTACGCAAGGCGACGAGTCTATAAATCTCTTGTTGAATATCCGCACACAGAATAACCACGAGGTATTGGGTGAGGTATGCTTCGATTGGAGAGCCCTCACAGGCTGTATCGGCGAGATGTTTTTCGCAGTCTTCCAACTGAGCTTTAGATCGAATTAAAGCTGAGCCCATCTTTTACTCTGATAACCAAGAAATTGCTTTGCCTATTCGGCTCTTAATTACTTTATCGTCACTTGTATCCTGCGTGACCCAATGAAGATAATCTTCCTGCCTGATGAGCTCGGCATATCTTTCGCCGAAATTAGTGACATTTCGATCTTGTGCTAAATGTGCCGCGATTAGCGTTGAGTCCAGAGCCGCATAATTGAGCCTTCCACGTAGGTGAAAAGGCTTCTCCCCCAGTTGCGCGAGCGCAAAGTGGAGCGTTTCGGTCCACTTCGTCTGCTCAGCCCGGAGTGCCGGATCACCTTCAACTTTGAAGCGTTTGTTAGCCTTCGCTAAAAACGAACTCAAAAAACGTTTCATCGGTTTTTGGTAAGTTGACCACTCCCGACTGAGTGCGAGTACGCGAAGGAGGAGCTCACTGTCACGAATTCGCTTGTCGAGCTTCGGCTGGCCGATAAGTTTTCGCCATTCTGGCGCGGAGTTCAAAGCATCAAGAAGATCAAAAAAAACGCCACTGTACACGCACTTCCTGATTTCCATCGGGTTCAAATTAATTCCGCCAGTATTCAAACGTTCAAAGATATGAAAAATACTTGAGTCGTCCTCGGGATCGAGCTGTTGAATGACGGTGGCACGCAACACCGTGTCATCGAGTTGAAGTCGATCAGATTCGGGAAGCTCTTGATAGGTCTTGCCATTCCATTTAGGCAAGACTCCCTTAAGTCTGAATATCTTCTCGTCGAATTCGTTCGCAAAAAAACGGACGGCTGTCAAAATACGTTGTTGGCCGTCCACAACTTGCAGCTTATTGGTGTTCCGTTCCTTGTAGAGAAAGACGCCGGGTACCGGCAAGCCCAGAAGAAAAGATTCTATTAACTTGCTCGCCTTCACCTGATCCCAAACATAAGAACGTTGAAACTTAGGGATGATGAGTTGTTTGGCATTCCATTTATCTAGGTATCCTCTGAGGGTTAAATCGGCAGGATAATAGGAGATGCGGAAAGCTTGCAGATCTTGCTCGTCTTCTTCTGATTCTTCCGTCTTGTCTATGTCCCAAGTATCAATTTCTTGCATGTAGGCTCCCGTGGACAAATCTACACCCTCCAAATTGTCTACAGCTCCATGGCGAACTGGTGGGTGGGGTCGTAGGTGTTGGGTTTGGGTTCGGTGGATAGGTCGAGGATGAGGCGTTCGAGGACGAGGAGTTTGTTGGCGGGGCTGGAGCGGAGTTCGAGGTCGGCGCGGGCTACCAGGCGGATGGCGCGGGTGAGGTCGCGGCGGGATTTGTAGCGGCGGGCCTGGCGGATGAGGTCTTCGGCGGCGAAGGGGGGCATCCGGAAGCCTTGCCATAAGGCCTGCCAGATGGCGCGTGAGTCGCGGACGTTTTTCTCCTGGATGATGAGCATCTGGCGGAAGGTTCGGGCCAGCATGTACAGGTGGCCGATGGCCGCGTCTTCTCCTCCGTCGGAGGCATTGAGCAGGCCATGCAGGAGCTGGAGCGCGCGGGGACGGTCTTTTGCGCTGATGGCGTCGGTGAGTTCGTAGAGGCTGCGCTGCTTGGCCGCGAGGACCATGGTTTCGACGTCGCCGAGGGTGACTCGGTTGCGGGCTAATGCGGGAGGGGCGGGCTTTGTCTCATCCCACCCCTCGCGGTGAGACTGCGAAGGATGGGGCACCCGGGATTGGGTGGCTGGCGCGGAGGAAGACAACCGCAGGTCCTTCGACTCCGGGCTGCGCTCTTCGCTCAGGATGACACCTTCATTTTGGATTTGTGGCGCTTCGATCCCAGGTCCCAAAGGCGGGACCTGGGGCACCCGGTCTAGTGGCGGGGCGGAGACGTAGAGGAGGAGTTTTTCGAACTCGGAGGCGATGAGCATCATGTCGGCGCCGAGGGCGTCGACCAGCTCGCGGGCGGCGTCGGGGTCGAAGCGGATGTTGCGAGATTCGGCAGTCGTCGTCACCCATTTGACGGCGTCGTTTTCGTCGACGCGGGCGAGTTCAACGAGGCCGCACCAGTCGCCGAGGGTCTCGCGGATTTTTTCGTAACGTTCCTTGTCCTGGTAGTCCATCTTGCGCAAGTCGGTGGGGATGCGGAGGTGGTCCGCGACGAAGAGGATGACGGCTTGCGGGTTGGGCGAGCGGAAGTAGCTGTCGATGGCGGCGAATTCTTCCTTCTTGCTGCCGCGTGTGTAGAGCTGCTTGAGGTTGCGGACGAAGAGGACCTGGAATGGAGCCATCAGCGATGGGGTCTGGGCGCGGTCGAGGATCTCGAAGATGCTGGTCTCGGCGAGGTCGAGGTCGTGGAGCGAGAAGTCGCGGGCGTCTTCGGGGACGAGTGTGCTGAGGATCGCTTTTCGGCAGCGGTCGTAGAGGAAGATTTCGTCGCCGAGGAGGACGTAGCCGGGACGGATCGCCGGGGTGGCGGGCGAACTGATCTCCGCGATGAATCGGTCGGTGGAGGCGAAGGATTTGAGGGACGTGGTCATCAGAACGACTCCAGCATATCGCTGACGACGGTCTGGGCGAAGTCTTTTGCGACACGGTTGACGGCGGCGTTATCTTCCTGGATGAAGCCGTTGAGGTCCTGGGTGGACTGGTACTGCTCGCGGTAGAGGATGCGGTCGTTGCGGTAGAGGACGCGGCCATCGTGCGCAGTGAGGACGACTTTGGCGGTGATGCTGAGCAGGTAGCTGGAGGACTGGCCGGTGGCGGCGTCGTAAGTGAGCGGGGCGACGGTCTGGGAGAGGATGGTGCCGGTGAGGGTGGCGTCGGCATTGGGGGTGTCGGAGTTGAGGATGCGGTAGCGGGTGCGGGTGTTCAGTTCGCGGATGACGGCCTGGGTGAAGGCCATCTCGGTGTGGAAGGCCTGGGCGTGCGTGGTGAAGATGGGCACGGCGAGCGTGCGAACGTTCGCGGGAATGTGCGTCGCGGAGCCGGCCTGGTGGTAGCCGCAGCCGGTGAGGGGCATGAGAAGGAGGAGGATGAGCGAGAGGTACTTCATGCGTCGTGCTTTTATTGTCGCATTGAGGGTGGACAGTGGTCGTTGTTCAAAGACGAAAGCAGGTCCTCCCGCTTCCCACCCCAGCCAGCAAGCTGGCCGGGGACGCCGTTCGCGGAAGGATGACAATTTTATTTTGTTGTTTTGGGTGGCATGACGGGAGGCAACCGCAGGTCCTTCGACTCGGCTTCGCCTTCGCTCAGGATGACAATCTTATGTGATGCGAAGAATGACGAAGGCGGCCATGATGGCCGCCTCGCTGTCGATGGTTGGTTGAATTTTATGCCGGGGAGGTCTGGCTGTCGCCGAAGCCGGGTTTGCGGCCTTCGGGCTTGAGGACCTTTTGCGGCTCGTTGGGATCGGCGAAGGCGAGCGGCGACTTGAACGGCGGCAGTTCCTTGCCGGCGATGAGCAGGTCGATCTCGTTTTTGTCGAGGGTCTCGCGCTCGAGCAGGGCAGTGGCCATGCGGTGCATGACGTCGGCGTTCTGTTCGAGGATCTCGTAGGCCGACTTGTAGGCCGTGTCCACGAAGCCGCGCACAGCGATGTCGATCTGCTTGGCAGTGTCGTCGGAGTAGTCTCGGGGCTGGGCGAGGTCGCGGCCGAGGAAGACCTCCTGCTCCTTCTTGCCGTAGGTCAGGGGGCCGAGGTCGCTCATGCCGTACTCGCAAACCATCTTGCGGGCGAGCTCGGTGGCGCGGACGATGTCGTTGCCTGCACCGGTAGTCTTGCGGCCCATAAAGATCTCCTCGGCGCAGCGTCCTCCCATGAGGATGGCGAGCTGGGTGTCGAGGTAGTCCTTGGTGACGGTGTGCTTGTCCTCTTCGGGCAGGTGCATGGTGACGCCGAGGGCCATGCCGCGCGGGATGATGGTGACTTTGTGGAGCGGGTCGGAGTGTTTGCGCTTGGCGGCGACGAGGACGTGGCCTGCCTCGTGGTAGGCGGTGTCCTTCTTGTCGTCGTCGGAGAGCAGCATGGACTTGCGTTCCGCGCCCATCATGACTTTATCTTTGGCGACTTCAAAGTCGTACATGTGGACCGACTTGCGGTTGAAGCGGGCGGCGGTGAGAGCGGCCTCGTTGACCATGTTGGCGAGGTCGGCTCCGCTGAAGCCCGGAGTTCCGCGAGCGAGGATCGTGAGATCGACGTCTTCGGCCAGGGGGACTTTCTTCGCGTGGACGCGCAGGACCTCTTCGCGGCCCTTGATGTCGGGGCGATCGACGATGACGCGGCGGTCGAAGCGGCCGGGGCGGAGCAGGGCCGGGTCGAGCACGTCGGGGCGGTTGGTGGCGGCGATGAGGATGACGCCGTCGTTGGACTCGAAGCCGTCCATCTCGACGAGGAGCTGGTTGAGGGTCTGCTCGCGCTCGTCGTGTCCGCCGCCGAGGCCAGCGCCACGATGACGGCCGACGGCGTCGATCTCGTCGATGAAGATGATGCAGGGGGCGTTCTTTTTGCCCTGCTCGAAGAGGTCGCGGACGCGCGATGCGCCGACGCCGACGAACATCTCGACGAAGTCGGAGCCGGAGATGGAGAAGAAGGGAACGTTGGCTTCGCCTGCGACGGCGCGGGCGAGCAGGGTTTTGCCGGTGCCCGGAGGTCCGACGAGCAGGACGCCCTTGGGGATGCGTCCGCCGAGGCGCTGGAACTTCTGCGCTTCGCGGAGGAACTCGATGATCTCCTTCAGCTCTTCCTTGGCCTCGTCAACACCGGCGACGTCCTTGAACGTGATTTTCTTCTGCTGCATGGAGAGCAGGCGTGCGCGCGATTTGCCGAAGCTCATGGCCTTGTTGCCGCCGGACTGCATCTGGCGGAGGAAGAAGAACCAGAGGCCGAGGAAGAGGGCGAACGGCGCAAGCTGAAGCAGGAAAGTGAGCCAGCCGTTCGAGTTGGTGTCCTTGACCGTGATGGCGACGCCGTGGTCGCGCAGGGACTTGTAGAGGTCCGGGTAGTTGGCCGGAATGATGGTGTGGAACTGGTTCTTGGCGTCGTCGCGGTAGTGGCCCGTGACCTCTTCGCCGTTGACGGTGATGTCGCTGATCTTGCCCGCGTCGGAGTCGTTGAGCAACTGGGTGAGGCTGATGTTCTTTTCCTGCTGGCCCGTGCTCTTGACGACGAACTGCCAGAGGAACACAAGGCAGGCAATCATGAAGACCCAGATAAGAATTTGGCGAACGGTCGAGTTCAAAGCGAATTCCTCATTTTTCTGGTCTGAAGCTGCCTCGGGACATCGCATCTGGCGGCTGGTCAGACTCGGCTGCCGGATGCCAACTGGTCTCCGGAAGCCCTACTACGTTAGACGCTATCTATAGATGAAGGTTCCGGCTGCAAACTGCCGGAATCTCCTCTGGCGGCGACAGCCGCTACGTGATTTGATTCTACTCTTCGGGCGGGGGATTCAGGGGGATGAATTGGGAATCGTAATGTGACTAAAGAGTGATGGAGGATACGGTTAGGTAATGGTTGCGGGAGAGCGGAGAAGACGGAGTTCGCGGGCGGATCGCTCGGCGCGGAGGCCGTTGGCAAGGGTGAGCGAGGCTCCGGCGCGGGCGGCGACGGTGGATGCGCCGACCGGTGGATAAGGGCCGAAGCCGCAGAGGGCGAGGATGCGGGCGGTCTCGTCGAAGCTGAGCCGCGCGCCAAGCTGGCGGGCTGCGGCGCGGATGACGCGGCGGCGGAGCGCGGGGTCGAGGGATTTGAGGCGGTCGAGCTCGATGGCGACTGTGGATTGGGATTCACCGGGGGCGGTCGAGACGGCGCGGCCGCCTCCGCGAACGGGTTTGCCGGGGAGCAGGAGTTGCGGGAGGATGCGCGTGAGTTCTGCCTGCCAGCGGGACTCTTCTTCGCGGGCGAGCTCGGCGAGGTTGGCCAGCGTCTGGTCGAGGCTGGGGTTGTACTCGCGGAGCAGCGGCAGAAGCTGATGGCGGATGCGGTTGCGGGTGTAGGCGGTGTCGGTATTGGTGGAGTCTTCGCGCCAGGGCTGATTGCGCTGTTTGAGGAAGGATTCGATTTCGACGCGGCGGGTGTGGAGGAAGGGGCGGAGGATCTTTCCGGGGCGCTGGGCTGAGTTTTGCGGGGTCGAATTCACGAGGACTACCGGATGGATGGCGCTGAGGCCCTCGGTCCAGGCTCCGCGCAGGATTTTCATGAGGACGGTTTCGGCCTGGTCGTCGAGTGTGTGGGCGGTGAGGATGGAGTCGGCGTGGCCGGAGGTGATGAGAGTCGAGAAGAACTCGTAGCGGACGGCGCGGGCCGCCTCTTCGATGGTCTCGCCGGTGCGGGCGGCGCGGGCGGGGACGTCGGCGTGGTGAATGTGCAGCGGGACTTCGAGCGAGGCGCAGAGGTCGCGGACGAAGTCGAGGTCGGCGGCGGACTCTTCGGCACTGCGGATGCCGTGCTGGACGTGGACGGCGGAGAGGCCGACGCCGAGCGCGTCGTGCTTCGCGGTGTTCGCGGCGTGGAGCGTGAGCAGGAGGGCAACTGAATCGGCTCCGCCGGAGACGGCGACGCAGATGCGGTCGCCGGGGCGGATGTTGGTCCGGTCGAAGGGAAGGCTCGGAACAGGTGCCATGAGCCTCATCTTACTGCGGGTGAATTTTGGGGACTGGACAATTGCAGCTACAAGGTCAAAAAACAGATTCCTTCGCTTCGCTGCGGAATGGAAATACAAAAGATCTGCGGAATGGAAATATAAAAAAGCTGCGGAATGGAAATACAAAAAAGCTGCGGAATGGAAATGCAAAGAGGGTGATGGGTTTGGCATCGTGCTCTCCCACCCATGACGATGAAGCTGTCATGGATGGAGCACCCGAGCGGTTGTGCTGAAGTGGGAGAAATACAGGGGTCTCTCCACTGCGGCGGCAAAAGCGCCGCCTTCGGTCGAGATGACGTGGTGTGGCGGCAGCGGCACCTGACCATCGCTTAGACTTTGAGGCCGATGAGGCGCATCAGTTCGATGCCGTTGCTGTGGGTGACGACACCGTCGCGGAGGGTGTAGTCGAACTTCATGCGGCCGTCTTCGATCTCGTCCTGGAAGTGGACGTTGTGGAGGCGGTGGTCGTTGTTGCTGCCGATGTGGGTGAGGGCGAGGTCGTGGGTGCTGATGAGGCCGATGGCTCCGGCGTCGAGCAGTGCGCGGACGACGCCTGCGGCTCCGGTGAGGCGGTCTTTGGAGTTGGTGCCTTGCAGGAGTTCGTCGAGGAGGAAGAGCAGCGGCGGGGATTTTTCGGCCAGGTCCGCGATGCGGCGGAGGCGGATGATCTCGGCGTAGAAGCGCGAGCTGCCTTGCTGGAGCGAGTCGTTGATGAGGATGCTGGCGCCGACGTGGAGTGCGGTGAGCCGCAGCGACTCGGCACGGACCGGCGCGCCTGCCATGGCGAGCACGGTGTTGATGCCGATGGCGCGCAGCAGGGTGCTTTTGCCGGACATGTTGGAGCCGCTGATGAGCAGCGCCTGCGCTGCGTCTACTCCACCAATGCTTACGTTGTTGCGGATACATTTTGCTGCGGGGATGAGCGGGTGGCCGAGTTGTGTTGCGTCGAACAGAGGCTGGCCGTCTTCGATGAGGTCGGGGAAGGAGTCGGCGGGGTGTTCGTAGCTGTAGGCGCTGATGGAGAGCAGGGCTTCGGCTTCGCCGATGGCTTCGAGCCAGCGGCGGACGGCGCTGCCGTGGACCCGCCGCCAGGCCTCGGCGGCGTAGGCGGTCTGGACGGAGTAGAGCAGCGGGATGTCCAGGAAGTGGACGATGGGGTTTTCGAGCGAGTCGATGTAGCCGGCGATGGTGGCGAGACGGGCGATGGCTTTCGATGCAGGGAGTTGCTTCGAGACGAGGCTTTTGCGGATGTTTTGGAGCTGCGACGTGGTGAAGGATTCGCGCTCGATGCGGGCTACGAGCGCGGAGAGGAGCTTGAGGTCGTCGAAGGCGTGCGCGGTTGCGTGCAGGACTTCGGTGGTGCGTTTGTGCAGCAGCGCAGCGATGGCGGCTTCGATGATAAGAACGGAGAAGAATGGCGTTTTCGTGCCGGACTCGATCCAGAGGATGGCCGTTGCGATGGCGGCGAGGGCGAGCAGGCGCGCAAGCCAGCGGACATTCGGATGGACTAATTGTGCGGGTGCTTCGGCCCAGCCGATGAGGGCCTCGGGATGGACTCCGGTTTTGATGTCTTTGCGGGAGCTGCCTTCGAGAACGGCGATGTCTTCGCGGAGATCGAGACGCGGGCGCAGCTCGTCGATGGCGGCGTGGCGCTGGCGGAGTGACGCGATAGGTGATGGAGCAAGCAGCCAGTGGGCGAGTGTATCTTCGCCCATGCGCGTGCGGGCTTGTGAGAGCAGCTCGAAGAGGCTGGCCGGGCCGAAGAGGTCAAGATCGGCGGCATAGACGTGGTTGGCGGTCTCGGGCCGCTGCGTCTGTTGACCATTGCCTGTCCAGCGGTCTTCGATGCGGGCGATGCCTTTGGCATAGTGGTCTGCGGCGCGTTCGGCACGCTCGCGCTTGTAGAGGATGTGTGCGTGAAAGACGGCTATAGTTGCGAAGAGCGCGACTGGCGCAAGAAGCCACCATGTGGAGAATGTGTCGTGGTCGAGTGAGAACCACGCCATGATGGCGGCTGCGAGGAAGATGACGAGGCGCAGGTTGCCGAGGCGGATGTGCGTCTTCTCGAAGCGCGCGGCGAGCGTCTGGCGTGCCTGCTGGTGCTGGCGGTACTCTTCTGCGGGCGACGGCGTGGCGGCGATGGACACATGGCTATTATCGCCTGCGGCCCGTGAGCGGCTACGTTCGCGGACTTGTTATACTTCGCTGGGTATTTATGCAAGTATTTGTGATTCTTCCGGCAGCAGGGATTGGAACGCGGATGGCCGCGGGCGGCACGCACACGGCTGTGCCGAAGCAGTTTCTGGAGATTGATGGCGTGCCGGTGCTGATCCGGTCGGTGAAGGCGTTTCTTGCGGTGAAGCGCGTGGACGCGGTATGCATCGCGGTGCGCGGACCGGAGCGGGCGCGCGTGGAGGCGCATGTGACGGCGCATAAGCTGGGGCCGCGTGTCCACATGGTGGAGGGCGGCGACCATAGGCAGGAGTCGGTGGGCAATGCGTTGGCTGCGCTCGAGTGCCATCCCGATGATGTGGTGCTGGTGCATGATGCGGTGCGTCCGCTGATTGACCCCGCGACGATTGAGCGAACGATTGACGCGGTGGCCAAACATGGCGCGGCGATTGTGGGTCTGCCTGCGGTGGATACGATCAAGCAGGTGGAGCGCACGGCCGAAGGCGCGATTGTGACGGCGACGATTCCGCGCGAGCTGATCATTCATGCGCAGACGCCGCAGGGCGCGTTGTGCAAACTGATGCGCCGCGCCTTTGCCGAGGCTGAGGCCGACGGTTTTGCCGGGACAGACGAGGCGAGTTTGCTGGAGCGCGCGGGGATTGAAGTGGCCGTGGTGCCGGGGTCGGCGCGGAACTTCAAGATTACGCAGCCGGGAGACATTGAGTTGGCGGAGTTTTACCTGAGAAGATCGACCACGGATTCACGCGGATGAACGCGGATGAAAGACAGATATGGATTTAAAGCAAAGAACTGCTTTTAATGGATTGCATTCGGAGACTTCAGAGAAGGTAATCGGCGCATTCTTCGAGGTTTACAACGAACTTGGAGGCGGGTTTCTTGAGAGCGTGTATCAACAAGCTTTGAAGATCGCCTTGCGACAGGCCGGTCTTAACGTTGACTCGGAGGTCCCAGTTCCAGTGCATTTTCGAGGTCAGGTTATAGGGAACTTTCGAGCGGACTTGATGGTCAATGGCTGTGTGGTTGTGGAGTTGAAGGCCGTGTCGGCTTTTGATCGGTCACACGAAAGTCAGGTGTTGAACTATCTCCGTGAAACGAACCTGGAAGTTGGATTGCTCTTAAACTTCGGCCCCAGAGCTCAGTTCAAACGGTTCATACTGGAGAATGAAAAGAAAAAAATCCGTGTTCATCCGTGTGAATCCGCGGTCGATGCATTGAGGAATTGTGTATGGGAATGAGAATTGGCTACGGGTTTGATTCACATGCGTTTAAGGCCGGCGTGCCGCTGGTGATTGGCGGGCTGGCGATTCAGCATCCGGAGGGTCTGGCGGGCCACTCGGATGGCGATGTGCTGCTCCATGCGCTGACGGACGCGCTGCTGGGGGCGGTCTCGGCGGGCGACATTGGCACGTTCTTTCCGCCCAGCGATCCGCGATGGAAGGGTGTGGATTCGCGGGTGTTTCTGAAGACGGCGCTGGAAGAGGTGGCGATGGCAGGGTACAAGATCGTCAACGTCGATACGGTGCTGGTGATGACGAAGCCGAAGATTGTGCCGATTGCGGGCGAGATGCGCGAGCGCGTGGCGGAACTGCTGGGCCTGAAGCCGGGCGATGTCGGCATCAAGGCGAAGACTCCGGAGGGATTGAATCAGGACGGCGTTGCTGTGGCGCACGCGACGGTGCTGCTCGAAAGCATCAAGCTGGCCGACCCTCCGGTGCGGATGGTGGCGACGGCTGATGTTGAGGATGAGATCGACCAGGTAGTGAAAGGCCTGGTGGGCGGCGCGCATGACGTCTCGGCGCTGGGGCGGAAACGGCCGTCATTCAACCCGGATGATCTGACCTAACTTTTCTCGTTGACGATGGCGAGCGCGAAGCCGTCGTGGCCTTTGCTGCCGACGGTCTGGATTGCGGTGGCATCGAGCTGCGGATAGCTGCCCAGCTTTTCGAGAAAGAGGCGCGTTCCTGCGACGCTTGGGTCGGTATCGTTCGCGTCGATGATTGCGCCTTCGCGGATGACGTTGTCGCCGATGATGATGGTTCCGGGATGCGAGAGCTTAATCGCCCAGTCCAGATAGATGGGGTTGTTGGGCTTGTCGGCGTCGAGAAAGATGAAGTCGAACCGCGCGGTATTTTCGGCGTGAAGACGCGCGAGCGATTCGACGGCAGGGCCTACGCGCAGATCGACAAGGTGGCTGAGTCCGGCACGGTGAATGTTCGCAGCGGCGACTTCAGCGTGCTTTGGGTTGAGTTCGAGCGTGACCAGCACGCCGTCGTTGGGCAGCGCACGGGCAAGCCAGATGGTGCTATAGCCGCCAAGCGTGCCCACTTCGAGGATGCGCTTGGCCCCTGCCATGCGAGCGAGCAGATAGAGCAGTTTGCCCTGTGTGGGGCTGACGTCGATCGATGGCAGGTCCGCTATTGCGTTTGCCTTGAGGGCTTCGCGGAGCGGTGCATCTTCTGCGAGGAGTTTGTCTGCAAGGTAGCTGTCAACTTCAGTGAAGAGTTTCTGGTCCATGTAGCAAGGATAACGGCAGGCGGGCGCATCGGACAGATGCGCCCGTTGCCATGACCAGATCACGAACTACCAGATGTGGATGCGCTCCTTGGGCGTGAGGTAGAGCTTGTCGCCGGGCTTGATGCCGAAGGCGGCGTACCAGGCGTCGTTGTTGCGGACGGTTTCGGCGCGGTAACGTCCGGGTGCGTGCGGGTCGGTGAGGACCTGTTTGCGCAGGGTCGCGTCGCGGATGACTGAGCCCCAGTTCTGGGCGAAGGCAATGAAGAACTGCTGATCGCCGGTAAAGTTGTGAACTTTGGGCGCTTCTTTGCCGTGAAGCGAAGCGTGGAAACCGTCGTATGCGGCGGTGAGGCCGGCCACGTCGGCGATGTCTTCGCCGAGCGTTTGTTTGCCATTGACGGCGAGATCGGGGAAGGGCTTGTAGGTGCTGTATTGTGCGGCGAGCGCGGAGGTTGCGGCCTCGAAGTGGTCGAGGTCTTCAGGTGTCCACCAGTTGCGAACGCGGCCTTTGGAGTCGAACGCCGCGCCTTCCGAGTCGAAGGTGTGGCTGATCTCGTGGCCGATGATGGTGCCGATGGCTCCGTAGTTCGCGGCGGCCGGGGCCTTGGGGTCGAAGAAGGGCGGCTGCAGAATGGCCGCGGGGAAGTTGAGTCCGTTGTCGAGAGGCAGGTTGACGGCGTTGACGGTCTGGGGCGTCATGCACCACTCCTTGCGATCGACCGGCTGGCCGATGCGGCTGAGCGAGTAGTGATACTCGAAGAGGTTCGAGCGCCAGATGTTTTCAAAGAGGTTGTCGGGCGAGACGTTGTAGTCGGCATAGCTGCGCCAATGGTCGGGATAACCGACGCTCACCTGGAGCGTGCCGAGTTTGGCGAGCGCTTCGGCTTTGGTGGCCGGGGCCATCCACGTGACGCTTTCGAGGCGCTGATGAAAGGCGGCGAGGAGATTCGAGACGAGCGCCTGGGCCTGTGCTTTGGCCTCCGGAGAAAAATATCGCTCGGCGTAGAGTTTGCCGACGGCATCGCCCAGCACGGCGGAGACGAAGCGGACGCCGCGGATGTTGCGCGGACGCTGCGCGGGGGTGCCGTTGAGCGTCTGGCCGAAGAAGGCGAAGCTCTCGTCGGCGAGCGCCTTCGATATGCCGACGGCGTAGTCTTCGATGGTGTGATAGGCGAGCAGGTCTTTCCATGCGTCAAGAGGCTGCGAGGCGACCAGCGCGGCTTCGCCGGTGAACGCGCCTGGTTGCCAGACAATGAAGGTTTGTTGTTGGTCGAGACCGGCAGCGCGGAAGAACTCGGCCCAGTCGAGGCCCGGAGCTTTGGTCTTGAAGTCGGCGACGTTCCAGGGATTGTTAGCGTGCTCGATATTTTCGCTGTCGGCCAGCGAGGTCTGCACGTGGGCAATGGCGGTTTCGAGCGCGAGGACGCGGGCCGCGCGGGCTTCGCCGTCGGGCACTCCCGCAAGCCGGAACATGGCGGCGATGTGCGCCTGGTATTTGGCGCGAACGTCTTTCATGTGCGCTGAGTCGGAGAGGTAGTAGTCGCGGTCGGGCATTTCGAGGCCGCCCTGGAGCAGGTATGTCGCGTAGTGGTCGGGATCGTTGAAGCTGGGCGCGACCCAGAGGCCGAAGATGTTCGCAGTGTGGTAGTTGGTGTTGTTGAGCGCGTCTACGTCGGCGCGCAGCGAGAGGCCGAGAGCGTGTGCGAGTTCACGTGGCGTCTTGATGGCCGCGATGGCGTCGAGGCGCGGCTTGAGCGCGGCGAGGCCGTGCGATTCGATGGCTGTCTCGTCCATGTAGGAGTGGTAGAGGTCGGCGATCTTGCGCTGGTCGGAACCTGCAGGCGCGTTGGACTTCGCCGCGTCTTCGATGATGCCGGCGACACGTTTGGAGCTGAGGTCGTCCAGCATGGAGAAGACGCTGAGCACGGCGCGGTCCGGCGGCAACTTGGTGCGGGCCACGTAGCCGCCGTTGGCATAGAGATAGAAGTTGTCGCCGGGGTGGACGGTGGTGTCCATGTTGGCGATGGAGATGCCGTGTGTCGGGGCAGAGGTCTGCGCGGGCGAGGGAAGAGCAAGGACGGCGCACAGGAGAATGGGGAAGGCCGCACGGGTAAGGTTGGTCATGGTCAATGGCGCTCCAGCGATGTTGCGTTGGTTGGTTCGATGAACGGAGACATTATCGACTTAGAGTGTGTGTATGGGAAGTTGGATGGTTCGCAGGCCTGTCGCGGCACGTAAAATTGAGAGATGAAGCAGCACGTGTGTGTACCGGCGGTGTCGGGTGAATGAATTTCAGGCAGTGGTGGCGGACATCCGCGAAGAGTCGCGAGCCTCGGGGCGGCAGCGATGGCATGTGGCGCTGGACCGAACCGAGTTCAGCGTTGAACCGGGCAGAGATTTGGGTGTGGTGGAAGCGGTGACGCCCAGAGGCGCACGGCTGGTGGTGCCGGTGCTTGGAGTGGTGGTGGATGCGGCGGGCGAGGTGTGGCACGTGATGGAAAAGCCTCTGGCGGCGGGCACGGCTGTGACGGGGCGCGTGGGCCGTGTCCAGTTTGAGTCGAGCGGCGCTTGCTGATACACTCGAAGATGTCGTTGGACAGCATGTGTCTTCTGCCATGCGCGTCCGGTGGGGGGCTGTAGCTCAGCTGGGAGAGCGCCTCGTTCGCAACGAGGAGGTCAGCGGTTCGATCCCGCTCAGCTCCACCAAAAAAATCAATGACATGCGGTTGGGGTATCTACGGCACCGACATTTCTGTGTCGTTGTTCGTGTAGTCACCAGCAATGCGGATGTTTCTGCATCTCGGCGGCCTCATCATGGCCTGGTGATGAGTATCTTCCTGCTGCCTACGCCCCATGTCTGGATCGCACGGGAAAGGGACGTGCTGCCTGAACCGGGAGCGGAGTTTGAAAACTAACGGAATCGGTGCGGGCTATGCCGGACCTGTTGATCCCCGGATGACGAGGGTGCTGGGCACCACGAGCAATGGGCCTTTGCTCTCGATATTCGCCTTGACGCTGTGGAGCGCTCCAAGGCATTTGCGTGACATCTCCTCGAAGGAGACGGCGATGCTGGTGAGGCCCGGAGGAAAGACCTCGCCGAGGAGACTGCCATCGCAGCCCACGATCGAGATCTCATCGGGAACGCTGATCTTTGCATCGTGCAAGGCTCGCAATGCGCCAAAGGCAGTCAGGTCGTTCACTGTCATCACTGCAGTGGGTCGCTTACGAAGGGCGAGCAGAGATTGCATTGCGGACCTTCCGCCCGTAACACGGTAGTCGCCCATGCGCGTCAGCTTCTCGTCATAGTTGAGACCGACATCTTCGAGCGCCGTCTGAAATGCTTTGAGCCGTACCTTCGACGTCACCAGTCCCTCACTGCCTCCAATGAAGCCTATTCTTCTGTGCCCCAGTTTCTTCAGGTGAATGGCGGCCTGCAAGTATCCGGTCTCGAAGTCGATTGCGACGTCGGCTGCGCCCTTTTGGGTGATGCGACGATCGATCGTAACAATGGGCACGCGGTGACTGAGAAGGGGTTCAATGGAGCGGGTGTCGAACTCGGAGGCCATTAGAACAACGCCGTCTACTCTGCGCATGAGCATCCTGCGGACCGAGCGCGCCAACTCCGGCGAGCTGACCTGGGTGGTCGCCAGCATGACCTCGTGTTCGGTCGCAACAAGCGCGCGTTCAAAATTCAGCAAGAACTCGGGATAAAAAGGGTTGGTGAGATCGGGCAGGATCAAGCCGAAGACCTTGCTGCGTCCGTAACGCAGTGTGGTGCCTGAAGGATTCGGAATGAAGCCGAGCTGCTCGATGGCCTTGCGCACACGCTCCGCCGTAGCAGGGAGTACAAGACCGGTGCCGTTGATGACCCGCGATACGGTTGCGTGTGAGACTCCGGCCAGCCGCGCAACGGTCTTCATATTCTGGGCGAACTGGTGCTGCGGCGCTTTCGTTGTGTTCATGCGGTAAGAATAATAATAAGGCAGGACGGAAGTTGACCGATTCTTGTTCACGTGTTCAGATCGTCATCCACCTGGCCCCGCATTTCCAGAGTGCTCCACAATGCGGAATCGATTGCCCCAGGAGGAGCCAGGCCCAAATTACGCCGAAAATGCTGGATATCTGGTGAAACTGGATACTTCGCGGCGTGTTGAGGCGAATGTCTTAGCAGCGGCGCGGGAAACCGTTTCCCGAATGCGATAAAACGAATGTACACGTGTTCTCATTGGTGAAATCGCTATTATTTGATGTTTGGAAGCTATTGGAACGATAAATATTCCAAGAAAGATGCATCTCAATCTGTCCCTTACGCTCGCAGCGATCCTTACCACTCCAGACGTAGCAACGATGTTGCCTGCCGAGGCAGTTCTGTCTCAAGCATCACGTTGCCGTCTTTGACGTCGAGCCATCGCGGAGAATCGAGAAGTTGAAGCTGGCCGGCTGCTTTCAGCTTCGCGTACTGCTCCGGCGTCGGCTGCTGCGGAGATCCCATCGCTTTCCATACGGTGTAGGCGTTGCTGTGATGCTCGTCGATGCGGTAGTGCTGCAACAGGACGCGATGCACATTGGCTGGGATGCCTGAGACGACGACCTGAACCTGCGTGCCGGGCGCGGGCAGGTCATCGTCGTGATAGTTCCAAAGCATCACGGCGGCATTGCGCGTCGATGTTGTGGCCAGGGCGTCGATGTCCGGCGACTGCCGCACGCCTGATTTCAGAATCGCGTCGAGCGGGATCTCGCCGCTGCTGGTTGTGCTGACGCGCTCGCCGGACATGAGCCCGGCCATGCGGAAGACATTCAGGACAGGCTTGTCGATGCCGTTGGTTGCGAGCGAGCGGAAGCCCTCGAAGTAGTCCTTGTTCTCGAACTCGAACGACCAACTGAGCATGGCGATCAGGTTCGTGTGATGGCGGTCTTTCAGTGCAAAGAGATTCTTGATTGCAGCAGCGGTATAGACCGGATAGAGCGTTCCGTTGCGATAGTTGTTCGCCGGGTTCACTTTGGCCGAGCAGGCCGCGCAGCCTTCGGGGTCAGCCTCGCTGATGATGACAGGCAGATGCTGGAGCTTCGGGTGCTTTGCGATGATGGCGAATCCCTGATCGACGTCGTTCAATTCGTTGCTCAGGCCCATCTGGACATACGTGCCGATCACCTTCGGATGGCCTTTGGCGTGGAATGAGATAAAGTCGAGCGGCACAGGGCCTCCAGTGGCTGCGCTCCTGCCGTTCTCAACGTGGTTCAGAAAGCCTTCGAGGAACTTTGCGGCCCTCGGCGATCCCGGCCCTGTGGAGGCGGGTCCGCCGACGCGCGCGCCGGGCAGAGCTTTGCGCACGCCTGCTGCGGCGTAGTCATAGAGCTTGTAGTAGTTCTCAGGAGTGGAGTGCCAGTAAGGAATGTCGGGCTCGTTCCACACTTCGAAGTACCACTGAAGCACTTCGTTGCGGCCATAGCGCGCGACCAGATGCTCGGTGACTTTGCGGACGAGTTCGCCCCACATGGCGTAGTCCTTCGGCGGATTCTGCGATCCACCGGAGATGGTGTCGTGTGGATAGTGGACTTGGTAGGGGTCGGGGTTGACGGCGAGATCGCGCGGCATAAAGCCCAGCTCGACATACGGGCGAACGCCGGCGGCCTTGTAGGCATCAAAGATGCCGTCAAGGATTTTGAAGTTGTAGACGGGTTTGCCGTTGGCGTCGAGCGAGAAGACGTTCGTGGAACTCCACTTCAGTTCCGGCACGCCGTTGCCGGAGGTCAGCAGATGGTGCGCGCGAATGTAGACGGGCACGGGGCTCAGGTCGTGCAGCTCACCGAGAAGTTGCCGTCCGTGCGGCATCGTTGTGTAGTTCGCTTCGTCATAGCCAAACCAGCGATAGATGGGCGTGTACGGTCCTTCAGGTTTGGAGAGATCGACTTTGATGGAAACAGGAGTCTGTGCCGCCATCTGCAGGGTCGCGGCGCAAAGCAGAGCTATCACGAATGAGCGCATTCCAATGCCTTT
Source organism: Edaphobacter sp. (assembly GCF_035763405.1). NCBI lineage: Bacteria > Pseudomonadati > Acidobacteriota > Terriglobia > Terriglobales > Acidobacteriaceae > Edaphobacter > Edaphobacter sp. The sequence continues at coordinate 38,971 of NZ_DASUBE010000083.1, read as the reverse complement.
CCAGCGTGCTGTTTTCCAGACTCGTTTATTGGTGGAAATAATTTCAATCATTATCTCGCACTCTTCGGCGTCGCACCCTTACTCTGAAAGCATGAATTCAAGCTATCAACAAGTGCGCGTTGGATTGATCGGCCTTGGGCTCTCGGCATACTGGGAGCAGTTTGAAGGGCTGGAACGGCGATTGCTCGGCTATCTCACTGAGGTCGAGCAGAAGATCGCCTCGCCGGATCGTGTGACCCTGAACTTCGGTCTCGTGGATACCGCGCAGAAGGCGGTTGAGGTGGGGCATCGATGCCGTCAGAGCGACATCGACATTCTGCTGGTCTACGTGACCACGTATGCGCTCTCCGCGACGGTGCTGCCTGTGATTCAGCGCGCGAAGGTGCCGGCGCTGCTGCTGAACCTGCAGCCGGGCGATGCGATTGACTACGAAAAGTTCAATCGCATGACCGACAGAACGGCGATGACCGGAGAATGGCTGGCATGGTGCAGTGCCTGTCCCATGCCGGAGATTGCCAATGTACTCGGCCGACTTGGCGTGCCCTTTCACCAGGTGACTGGGATGCTGCGCAACGATCCGGCCTGCTGGCGAGAAGTAGACGAGTGGCTTCGTGCTGCTGAGGTAGTGCATACACTGTCGCACAGCAGGCTCGGGCTGATGGGGCACTATTACAGCGGGATGCTCGACATCGCTACCGATCTGGCGCAGGTGAGCGGCAGGTTCGGCATGCACATCGAGCAGCTTGAAGTGGATGAATTGAGCAGCTTGCGCAGGGAAGTTGGCGGCGATGCTCTTGAGAAAAAGTTAGGAGCTTTCCGCGAGTTCTTTGAGATAGGGAAGGATTGCACAGAGGCGGAGCTTGCCCGCGCGGCGCGCACCGCCGTTGCGCTGGATCGGCTGGTCGAGAAAAACGAGCTGAATCTGCTTGCTTACTACTACAAGGGGACGGGCGTTGCGGAGAACGAGGACACCATGAGCTCGATCATTCTCGGCACGTCGATGCTGACAGGGCGAGGTATTCCCGTGGCTGGCGAGTATGAGGTGAAGAATGTCATCGCGATGAAGATGATGGACCTGCTCGGCGCGGGCGGATCGTTCAGCGAGTACTACGCAATCGACTTCGCCGACGATCTGGTGTTGCTGGGGCACGATGGGCCGGGCCACATCGGCATTGCCGAAGACAGGATCAAGGTGCGGCCATTGCAGGTGTATCACGGCAAAGTGGGCAGGGGGCTTTCGGTCGAAATGCAGGTGAAGCATGGACCGGTCACGCTGCTCTCCGTCGTCGAGGACAGAGAGCGCGGATTCAAGCTGTTGGTTGCGGAGGGCGAGAGCGTTGCCGGACCGATTCTCGAGATTGGCAACACCAACAGCCGGTATCGTTTTGCGCCAGGCGCGCGCGGCTTTGTTGAGCAGTGGAACGCCCATGGCCCCGCGCATCATTGCGCTATCGGCCTGGGACACATCGCGTCGCAGTTGGCCAGGATTGCGGACCTGCTGGACCTCGGCTTCAGTCAGGTCTGCTGACGAAGCCGAGGCGGCGACTATTCCGCGACGTGCAGGGTTGCTGTGAGCGGAGTCGAGGCTGAGGATTCGCCTGCCATCACCGTATAGTCGCCGGAAAGAAGCTGCCATCCGTCTTTCGCGGTGTCGAAGACCGAGAGGTAGAGCGGGTTGAGCGTGAGCGTCACGTCCTTCGATTCGCCCGGCGCGAGCGTCACGCGCTGCCACGCAACCAGTCGCTTGTAGTTCTCGTGCGCAGATGCGGGCAGCTTCGTGTAGACCTCGGCGATCTCCGTACCTTTGCGCGTTCCTGTATTCTTCACGGTGAAGTGAACGGTGCGCGCGGCGTCGTCCACGCTCAGGCCGGAGTAGGCATAGGTGGTGTACGACAGGCCGAAGCCGAAGGGGAAAAGTGGCTGCTGGTGTGTGGCCTCAAACCACTTGTAGCCGACCTTCGCGCCTTCGGTGTAGCTCAGGTTCCAGGTCTGGATCTTGCGGCCCTTGCCATCGACATAGACTGCGCCCTTGTCTTTGCTCCGGTCCATGCCAACGATCTCCGGATGCGGCAACTGCGCGATGTCTTTCGGAAAGGTTGCGGGGAGCTTGCCGGAGGGATTCACATCGCCGAACAAAACGTTCGCCAGCGCCTGCGCCCCGCCGATGCCTGGATACCACGCTTCGACGATGCCCTTCACCTTGCCCGCCCACGGCATCGAGACCGGACCGCCGGTTTCGAGCACGACGATGGTGTTTGGATTTGCAGCAACAACGGCATCGACCAGCGCGTCCTGATTGTCGGGCAGCGAGAGCGTATGCGCATCGTGGCCTTCGCTCATCCACTGCGTGACGAAGACGACGGCTACGTTCGCCTTCTTCGCAAACGCAGCGGCCGCCGCCGGGTTCGAGCCATCGTTGTAGCTGACAGTCGCTGCAGGCGATTTTTCGCGGATGTACTTGAGCGGCGAGGAAGGGAAGTAGACCGGCACGCCCCAGCGCGAGCCGCCCGGGTGCGGATGCACGGCGTCGCCGTTCGGGGCGTCCACCTGCGCGGAGCCGCCGCCGGAGAGCACGGCGAGATCGGCGTGTCCGCCGATGAGCGCAATCGACTCTGAGGGCGCGGCTTTAAGCGGAAGGATGCCGTCTTCATTTTTGAGCAGCACGATGCTCTCTTCTTCGATGTGCCTGGCGTCGTCGCGTCCCTGGAAGGGATCGACCACGGTGTGGATGGGAGGATGGTCCACAACGCCGGCGGCGAACATGCTGCGCAGGATGCGATGCACCATGTCGTTGAGGCGCGGCATCGGCACCTTCCCGTCCTGAACGGCCTGCTTGAGCGGAGCGGCGAAGAAGCCATCGTCGCCGGGCATCTCCTGATCGAGCCCGTTCAGTGCGGCCTTGACGGTAGTGTGCGTCCCGCCCCAGTCGGAGAGCACAAAGCCCTTGAAGCCGAAGTCTTGCTTAAGCACCTGGTTGAGCAGGTAGTCGTTCTCGCAGGCGTAGTCGCCGTTGACCAGGTTGTAGGAGCACATCACCGCCGACGGTTTAGCGATGCCGATGGCGACCTCAAACGCGAGCAGGTCCGACTCGCGCATCGCCTTTTTGTCGATCTCGACGTTGACCTCGTTGCGCACCGTCTCCTGATCATTAAGCGCGTAGTGCTTGATGTCGCTCATGACGTGCTGGGCGATCACGCCTTTCTCGACGTAGCCGTCCATCGTTCCGGCAAGCACGGGGTCTTCGCCGGCGTATTCGAAGTTGCGTCCGTTGCGCGGCTCGCGCATGAGGTCCACACCGCCGCCGATGGTCATGTTGTAGCCCTCGTCCCACAACTCGCGGCCGATGACGGAGCCGTAGAGGTAGGCGGCGTCCGTGTCCCAGCTCGACGCCGCGCCCAGCGTGGAGGGCAGCAGCGTAGCGTAGCGGCCGGCATAGGCGGCCATGCGAATGCCGACGGCGGAGTCGGTGAGGTTGATGTCGGGAATACCGAGCCGGTCGATGCCATGCACGAAACCAGCGCCGAAGTTCGAGCGCGGATCAACCGGCGCACCCGGACGCAGCACACCCCATCCGTCGCCGTGGACCATCTGGATCTTCTCGTCGAGCGTCATCTGCTGGACGACCATGTCGGCGCGCTGATCGGGGCTGAGCGCCTCGTTCATCCACGGCATGGCGGAGAGGTCAGGATGTTTCTGGGCAAGCGCAGTTCCAGCCCCAAGCGTCATCGTGAGCGATAACGCCATCAGCGCAGTGACAGACTTCCATCCTCGATGTTTCTCGGGAGAGTGCATCGGTGCTCCTTCAGTCCAGACAGATTCAGAACGCAGCTTTCCGCCGTTCTGCCCGAACCGCTGAAACACCGCCTTGCTGGTTGCTTCAGAGTCTAACTCAACTAAATCGATATAGGTAAGGGTGTAAGCAAATTATTTTTCAAATACCCCGAAGACAAAGGTTTGTCTTCATGGTCAACTGGTCAGTCCAGTCATTTGGCAAAGAGCTGCCCGGGGTCGGCGAACGCCTTGAATTCAAGAGCGTTGCCTGCCGGGTCGAGGAAGAACATCGTGGCCTGTTCGCCGACTTCGCCCTTGAAGCGGATATACGGCTCGATGATGAACGCGATGCCGGCGCTGCGCAGTCTGGCCGCAAGCGCCTCCCATGCATCCATCGGGAGCACAACTCCGAAGTGCGGCACAGGGACATCGTGGCCATCGACGGGATTGTGATGTCGCTTCGTAGCGGGGCCAGGCTTGAGGTGCGCGACAATCTGGTGGCCGAAGAGGTTGAAGTCGATCCACTGCGCGGAGCTGCGGCCTTCTTCGCAGCCCAGCGTGCCGCCGTAGAAGGCGCGTGCGGCTGCGAGGTCATCGACAGGAAAGGCAATATGAAATGGGGTGAGGGTCACGATGCGCTCCTGACACTCATCTTACGGCACTCATCTTACGATGGCAGCGCGCGATTGAGTGCCAGGAGCAGCACGAACATCGTTTTGAATCACTGCTGGCGGAAGGCCGCTTCGTATCCGCTCAGGTAGGCGAGACGAAATGTATTCTGGTAATCCGCGAACGGTCCCATGCCTGGTTGGAAGCCGGGCGTGTCGCGGTACTTCCAGTTGTTGCGCGGATGGTAGCCTGAGCGGTTGTACAGGTCGCGTGCGGCATCGTCCTGTCCGGCGCGGTAGCCCTCATGCCGCGCGTGGGCGATCATGGGTGGAACTTCGTTCACCGGCGGAGGCGGAGGGGCCGAGACATAGTACGTCTGGTGAGAACAGCCTGCGGTCAACAGAATGCCCGCCGCGATGAGAGGTACGGCAAGTCGAGAGAGCTTCATGGTGTCCTCGCGCTCCAGTCGCGCAGGTGAGCTTGCGCGTTCTGAAGCTACAAACGCACATTACACAGAAATGTTGCCGCAAAGGATATGCCCTGAAGGTGCTACTGGCGCGCGGCGGGGATGCGCACGACGAACTCCGTGTTGCCCGGCACGGAGGAGAAGTGGATGCTGCCGCCGTACTGGTCCACGATGCGCTGCACGATGCCCAGCCCAATGCCTGTGCCCACGCCGACAGGCTTGGTCGTATAGAACGGGTCGAAGATCTGCGGTTGGACATCGAGCGGGATGCCGCCGCCGTCATCGGCCACCATGACGCAGATCTCCTTGCGCGAGTTGCCGTTGTTCAACTGCGCGGTCTCAGCCCATGTGCGGACGCGGATCTTTCCCTTTGCCGATACGGCGTCGATGGCGTTGTCGAGCAGGTTGGTCCATATCTGGTTCAGGCCGAAGGCTTCGCTTTCAAGCGCAGGCAGGTCCTGGGCAAAGGTTTTCTCGACGACGATCTCTTTTTCGCGCATCTTGTGGGCCAGAATCACGAGCGTTGCGCGGATGCTCTCGTTCACGTCGAGGGATTGTTTTTTGCCTTTGCCCTCGTATGCATACGATTTGACCGCGTGGACCAGATCGGTCACGCGGCCAATGCTTTCTTCGATAGTGCCTACCAGTTGCATGCTCGAAACCAGTGCGTCCAGCCAACTCAGCGCGTCGGAAAACATGTCGCCCTGGAACTCATCGCGCGCGCACATCAGTTCATGTTCGTCCATGCCGACGGAAACCAGCGTGGGGGCCAGCTTCCAGGCATTCTCCACATTGGCCGACTCGAGCCACTCGGCCAGCCTCTCCTCCGCATCGCTCTGTTCAAGCGAGTTCATCGTGTGCGGACGTTGATCGGCAAGCGCGTGGTCCTGCAGGTCAAACATGCACTTCTTCTGCTCTGAGGTCAGATCGCACTGTTTGAACTTGAGCGAGATCTGGTGCAGCCGCAGCAGGTTTTGCCGGAGTTGCGAAGCGGCACGGCGCGCAGCGGCGCCCGGGTTATTCAACTCGTGCATCAGGCCCGCGGCCAGCGTGCCCAGCGAGGCCATCTTCTCCTGCTGCACGGTGACGCTCTGCATCTTTTGCACACGGTCAGCCATGTTCGAGAGGATCGCCTTGCGTACTCCGGGGCAGGTGGTCATCAGCTTCCAGAAGCCTTCTTCGCTCAACTGCAACAGCGTGCTGTCGCTGCCGGTTCGTGCGTTGACGACGCTTGGAATGTTGGCCAGCAAAGGCAGCTCACCGAAGGCGGAGCCCTTGGACATGCAGGCGACGGAGGTCTCGCGGCCATCGGGATAGACCCAGAAGATCTCCACTTCGCCTTCCACCAGGATCCAGAAGTTGTGGACCATCTCGCTCTGGCGCACCAGTGTTGCGCCCTTGGGCAAGTGGACTTCTTCGACGCCCTCCAGGCAGCGCAGCTCGTCGTCCTTCAGCGACGACAGAATAGGCGCCGAGCGCAGCTTGCGAATCATCTCCGCGCTCATGGTTTCGTTCTTTCCGACTGCCTGGGTTTGCTCACTCATGGTCTTACGAAAACTACCGCCTTTCAAAGCGTTGCCAGATACTGGTGTACAAACTGAATTGCGATTGAGCCTTCGCCGACTGCCGAAGCGCATCGTTTTATAGAATTGAATCGCACGTCGCCCGCGACAAACACGCCGGGCATACTGGTTTCGAGCAGGTACGGCTCGCGGTCCAGCTTCCACGACTGCGGACACTTCGCCTTAAGATCCGGGCCGGAGAGCACAAAGCCACGCTTGTCGCGCAGAAGCCCCGCAGGCAGCCAGTCCGTCTTCGGCTCCGCGCCGATGAAGATGAACAGCGAGCTGGTGTGGCGGGCCTCTTCGCCGTTCGGCGTCTTGAGCGTCAGGCATTCGAGATGCTCGTTGCCCGAGGCGGAGACCACCTCGGTGCGCGTCTCGACGATGATGTTCGGCGTCGCCTCGATCTGGTCGATCAGGTACTTCGACATGCTCTTGCTCAGCGAGTCGGCACGGACGATCATGCGCACTTTGGCGGCGTAGCGCGCGAAGTGCATCGCTGCCTGGCCTGCCGAGTTGGCGCCGCCTACGATATAGACCTCTTCATTGGCACAGGACATCGCCTCCGTCAGCGCCGCCCCGTAATATATCCCGGCACCGCTGAACTTGTCTGCGCCCGGAATGTCGAGCTTGCAATACGACACGCCTGTGGCGAGCAGGCAGACGTGGCACGTCACCTCGCGCCCGTCCTTCATGCCGACGATCAGGTACTGGTTCTCCTGCCGGATACCAGTGACCTTTTGCAGCAGAAACTCCGCGCCCAGCCTTCCTGCTTGCAGAAATGCCCGTTTGGCCAATTCCTCGCCGCTTACTCCCTGCGGAAAGCCGAGATAGTTTTCGATGCGGGAGCTTGATCCAGCCTGCCCGCCCGCGGCATTCGGCTCGACGATGAGCGTCTTCAAACCCTCGGACGCGCCGTACACTCCTGCAGCGAGACCGGCAGGCCCAGCCCCAACGACGACCAGGTCGTAGAACTGCTGCTGCGCCTGCGTCGAGATGCCTACTTTGTTCGCTACTTCTATGGAAGTAGGCTGCACGAGCGCCGTGCCGTCGCCGAAGAGCACCACCGGCAGCTTCGCGTCATCGAGACCTTTTTCCTTCAGCAGATCGATGGCCTCGGGGTTCTGCTCCGGCGTCAGCCATTGATACGGAATGCGGTTGCGCGAGAGAAAGTCGCGGATCGCGTGGTCCTTAGGCGACCAGCGCGTGCCCACCACGCGGATGCCCTCGAACGGCGGCTTATATCCCTGCTTCCATGCTTCAAGCAGGTCGTCGAGCACCGGATAGAGTTTCTCTTCCGGCGGGTCCCAGGGCTTGTTCAGGTAATAGTGAATTTTTGCCGAATTGATGGCGCGGATAGCTGCTTCGGTATCCGCGTAAGCGGTCAGCAGCACGCGCTTGGCGTCGGGATAGATGGTGAGCGCCTGCTGCAGAAAATCAACTCCGGTCATGCCCGGCATCCGCTGGTCCGACAGGAACAGCGCGACGATGTCCTTGCGCTCCTGCAACTGGCGGCAGATGTCGAGCGCAGCCGCGCCCGAGGCCGCGCGGACGATGCGGTAATGCTGCCCGTAGTGGCGGCGCAGGTCCTGTACCACAGCTTCCAGCACACTGGTGTCGTCATCGATGGCGAGCAGAATTGGCTTAGGCATACTCTTGTTATACTTCGCCGGTGCCCCTGAGTTGAAGCCGGTAAACCGGCGGCGCCTCATCTTTGGATTCCCCCCGGCGCCTCCGGGGTTCAAAAACATGGGCTATTGTAAGTTCAGTCAACAAGCGCCCGTTGGTGCAGACCGCCTGATGTCCGAATTGCAGACATTTTTCCCGCTCCGCCCGCCTTCAGCCGATGGAGAGAAAGAACGGGGCATACGGCCCGGCAGGAGACGAACATACCGATGAATCGACTCATCCTCGCTGACAACCAGGCGATCTTCCGAGCCGGAGCCGCGCGTGTGCTCGCGCTTGAGGACGACATGCGCATCGTCGCCCAGTGCGAAGATGCGGCGAAACTCTTCTCCGCAATCGACAGCTTCCGTGGCTCGGTTGCGCTCGTCTCGACGAGTCTGAACCTCGACGTTGCCGCGCTTGTGTCGCACACGCAGCCGCTTGGCAGCCGCGTCATCCTCGTAACGGAAAATGCGGAGCATGTTGCCGAGGAAATCGCGCAACTCTTCGATGGCATCGTGAGCCGCAATGTCCCGGGACCCGACCTGGTGGACTGCGTGCGCCGTGTTGCGCGCGGCCAGCGCTATCTTCAGCACTCGAACGTCACCACCATGCACGCGGCAGATAACGTCGGCGCGCGCGTCCGCGATCGCCTGACGCCCAAAGAGATGCAGATTGTCTCGCTGATCGTGCAGGGCTGCAAGAACAAAGAGATTGCCCACCAGCTCGGCACCAAGGAGCAGGTCATCAAAAACTATCTGCGCAGCATTTACGACAAGACCGGCGTCTCCGACCGTCTCGAACTGGCGCTGTTCACGATTCATCATCGCGTGCTGGCCGAGGCTGCGGCAAAAGCCGGCAACCTCATCCAGATGAAGACGGCGTAAAGACAGCTATTAGCCTCTAGCTTTCAGCCTTGAGCTACAAGCCGGAAGATAGAGGCTTACTTCACTTTCTCCCCAATACTCTTTGCCTGCGTGAACAGCAGCAGATAATCGGGTCCGCCTGCCTTCGAGTCGGTGCCGCTCATGTTGAATCCGCCGAAAGGATGCGCGCCGACCATCGCGCCCGTGGATTTGCGGTTGAAGTAGAGATTGCCCACGTGGAACTCTTCTCCGGCGCGCTCCAGCTTCTCGCGCGAATTCGAGTACACCGAGCCTGTCAGGCCATATTCGGTGTTGTTGGCAATCGCCAGGGCTTCGTCGAAGCTGTGCGATTTGATGACTGCGAGCACCGGGCCGAAGATCTCCTCCTGTGCGATGCGAGCCGTGGGCGCAACATCCGCAATGACAGTGGGGGCGATGTAGTAGCCCTTTTCGGGCGTATCAATCGCCTTACCGCCATTCAGCAGTCTGCCCTCGCCCTTGCCGATCTCGATATAGTTCAAAATTTTGCGATACGCCTTCTCGCTGATGACCGGGCCGGTGTAAATATTCTTTACCGGGTCACCGGTTTGAATGGATTCGACCCGTGCGCGCAGACGGTCGCAGAAGCTGTCGTAGATCGCCGCGTCCACAATCGCGCGCGAGCAGGCCGAGCACTTCTGTCCGTTGAAGCCGAAGGCGCTGGCGACGACGCCCTCGACGGCGGCGTTGATGTCGCAATCGGCATCGACGATGATCGAGTCCTTGCCGCCCATCTCGAGGATGGTCCGCTTGATGAACTTCTGCCCAGGCAGCGTTACGGCGGCGCGCTCGTGAATATCCAGGCCCACGGCCTTCGATCCGGTAAATGCGATGAAGCGCGTCTGCGGATGCGCGACGATGGCGCTGCCGAACTCCGGTCCCTCGCCGGGGCAGAAGTTCACCACGCCGTCGGGCAGTCCGGCTTCGATCAGCAGATTCATAAAGCGTGCCGCAATGGTGGGCGCATCGACCGAAGGCTTCAGAATGACGGTATTGCCGCACACAATCGAAGCCGCCGTCATACCGGCCATAATGGCGAACGGAAAGTTCCACGGTGAGATCACCGCGCCCACGCCGAGCGGAATATAGCGCAGTCGGTTCCGCTCACCGGGATACTGGATGGGCGTCTTCACGGCATCGAGCCTGAGCGCCTCGCGTCCGTAGAATTCGAGGAAGTCGATGGTCTCGCCCACGTCGGCGTCAGCCTCGGCCCAGTTCTTGCCTGTCTCATAGACCAGCCAGGCATGGAACTCAAACTTGCGCAGGCGAATCATCTCCGCCGCGCGAAACAGCAGACCGGCTCGCTCGGCAACCGGCACGCGGCTCCAGCTCTGGAACGCGGTCTGCGCCGCGCGCATGGCGTCTTCTACATGCTCAAGCCCGGCATGCTGGTGAATGCCGACAACCTGCGCAGGCCGCGCCGGGTTCGTCGAAATGATCTTTTTCGTCGTCCGCAGCCGCTTGCCGCCGATGACCAGGTCGTACTCGCGGCCCAGTTGCGTGGCCACCTCGGCCAGCGCCGTCTCCATGGCGCGCTTGTTTTCAGCGGTGGAGAAGTCGACAAAAGGCTCATTGGCAAACGGATGCAGCGTGGTCGTGTACGCGGTCGCGGGGGAAAGGTCTACGGTAGCCATAAGGGTTAGATTCTAGCGCGAGCGAAAGAGTCTCGTCGCCCCGGCTCGTCACCGATTTTCGACTAGCGCATCTCGGTCAGCTTGTCGGTCTCCTTCGACATCTTGGCCGTGCGGTCGAGCTTGTCCCAACTGAAGGGTTTGCCGTCGATGGCACGCTTCACCGTCTTGAACAAAACCAGCGCAAAGAGCTGCCGATAGGTGAACCGCTGGATCCAGATGTGGAACAGCAGCCATGCATCGCCCTTGCTCGCCGGGTGTTTGCGTTCGAGCATGAACGCGAGCACGGACGTGATGAAGTCAATCACCAGGAAGACCATGAAGAAGGCCAGCAGCTTGTAGAAGCTGGCGGGCGACGTGGCCACCGGGTGGAAGTGTTTGTCGATGAAGTAGTGGATGATGCCCGCGACAAACATCAGGTCGATCAGCGGCGAGACCAGCGGCAGAATAATCTGGAAGATGACGATGTTGGGCAGCGCAAACAAGCCCATGGCGAGGTTGGTGGTGATGGCGCCGCGGTGCTTCCACACTGCCTGCAGGCTGCCAAACGACCACCGGAACCGCTGCCGGATGAGGCCGTCGGCGTTGATCGGGGCCTCAGTGAAGGCGAGCGCCTGGTCTTCGTAGATGGCCTTGTAGCCCTGTTCGAGCAGGTTCATGGTCAGGTCGGCATCTTCGGCCACGGTGTTGGAGTGGTAGCCTCCACCTGCCTTCACCGCTGCGGTGCGCCACGCGCCGATCGCGCCGGGCACAACCGGAACCACGTCGAATAGATCGAGCGCGCGCCGTTCGAAGTTCTGGCTGGTGATGTATTCAAGCGCCTGCCAGCGTGTCCACAGGTTCACGCGGTTGCCTACCTTGGCATTGCCCGCGACGGCTCCGACCTTCGGGTCGGCAAACAGCGCAACCAACCTGCCGATGGCGTCGTGCGCAATCACCGTGTCGGCATCAATGCCGACATAGATCTCTTCGTCGAAGTGTTCGAGAGCGTAGTTCAGCGCCTCGGCCTTGCCGGCGTTCGGCTTGGTCAGCACGGTCAGGCGTCCGGAGGCGATCTCTTTCGGATACGCGGCCTTCGCCACTTCGTAGGTGGCGTCGGTCGAGCCGTCGTCGATGACGATGATGCGCAGGTTCTTGTAGGTGGACATCATCACCGAGCGGATCGTCCGCACGATGACCTTCTCCTCGTTGTAAGCAGGAATCAGCACAGCGACGCGCGGCGCGTAGCCTGAACCCGCATAGCTGGTCCGCTTGCGGAAGCGGTCGATGACCGCGCAGATGCCGATGATAATCAGCCGCGCGGTCATCAGAATGTCGCCGACGAAGAACAGCGCCACGACGAAATTCTGGAAGAAGCCGATGAAGAAGAACGTCAGCGAATCGACGCGCGCCTGCCATCGCTGGTGTGATGTCAGAGGCGGCATCACCTGGGCGCGGGTCTTGCCCAGCAGGTCCGAGACCGGAACGATCTGGTAGCCATGCGCACGCAGGCTGGTGATCAGCAAGGGCAGCGCGGCCACAGTGGCCGAGCGGTCGCCGCCGCTGTCGTGCAGCAGGATGATCGAGCCCTTCGTCCACGGGCGGTCCTTCATGCCGGCGATCTGCGCAAAGACGCTGTCGATAATCTCCTTCGGCGTCTTGCGCGGATGCTCGTCCCAGTCGTTGGTGTCGATCTTGTTGCCCAGGATGACGTAGCCCATGCCCTGGATGCGGTCGATGGGCGCAGCCTGATCGTTGGTATCCGGCTCCTGATCGATGGAGTAGGGTGGGCGGAAGAACAGCGGCTGGACGCCCAGCTTCGCCGCGAAGAGACGCTCCGTCAGGTTGAGCTGAATGTCGACCTGCGCATTTGAAATATCGCTGACGTCCGGATGCGTGAAGGTGTGGTTGCCGATCTCGTGGCCTTCCCGATACACCCGCTGCATCATGCCCACGTTCTTTTCGGCGTTCTCGCCGATCATCAGGAACGTGGCCTTGACGTTGTACTTCTTCAGGATGTCGAGGATCTTCGGGGTCCACTCCGGATCGGGTCCATCGTCAAAGGTCAGGGCCACCTTGTTGGGGTGGTATCCGTACTGCTCGACCGTGTAGGAGAGCGGATAGGAGACCATCGACTCCTCGGTGATGGTGCGATAGCCCACGGGCACCGAGTCGTCGTCGTCCATTGTGATGGTGCGCTTGCCGTTCTGCGGACGGCGCGTGATGCGCAGGATGTCGCCGTCGCCTTCGGTATCGACGTCATAGCCCGGTGGAATCGTCGCGAGTGCCTTGACCGGGTCGGTCTTCTGCGGAGAGTCCCATATCTTCCACAGCGAATTGTCTTCCGAACCCAGTTGCCAGAGCGCGAACGTCTCAATGCCCAGCGCGCGCGCGGCCCGCATCTCGTTGAGCACCGTGACCGCATCGAGGAACCAGACCTGATGCCGCACATGCGCGTCTTCATCGTCGTAGGCGAAGTGCGGGTTCAGGGAATCGGAGTCCAGCTCCACCTCAGCTTCGGAGTCGTAGGCCTCCTGCCAGGCTTCCTGCGTGGAAAGATCGCGCGACCCAAGCACCTTCTCGGGCGCTGGCTTCTTTCTTTTGCCACGCCCTGGCGGCTCCGGCATGGTCGTGGTCCAGTCGTACCCATAGCTGCCCACCGAGCAGATGATCTTGTTCTTGGGAACGGTCTTCAGCACGGTCTTCAGGTTGTCGATGAACCAGTCCTGCGCGGCAATCGGCCCGGGTTCGCTGTCGATCTGGTGCTGGTCGTAGTTCATGATCAGCAAACCGTCGGAGTGGTTCGCCAGAAACGTCAGGTCGAAATCGTCGTCACCGACGGGCGCGTTGACGTAGAGGCGCAGGTTACGCGGATGAAAGTCGTTGTACAGTGCCTCGATCAGCGAGTTCAGTCCCGGTTGCGCATCGGTCGGGATCTCCTCGAAATCGAGCGAGATGCCGTGATAGCTGGGGTTCCCCGCCAGAAAGGCGTCGATCTGCTTAATGAAGTGCGCGCGCGACTGTTCGTTGTTGAGGAAGTCGCCGACCGACGGCTGGAAGTAGCCCTTGGTGGGGTCATAGTTGTTGACCAGCGGAAAGACTTCGGTGTTGGCGCGATTCTTCGCGATCGTATTGGCGACCTGACGCTCGCGGTCCACGCGGTGCACGCCTGCGGAATCGACCACGGCAAACGGGCTGTTGTCCTCCGAGTAGCCGGTCAGCGTGCCGTCCGGCGAGACGACATGCAGCCACTCGGGAAAGAGCAGATCAATCTGGTTGATGTGCTGCTTGAGCGACGAGTAGCTGGCCGGATCGTCCACCACATAGTAGGCCGCGCGCAGCCCTTCGCCCGAGTTCAGCTGCACCTCGGAGGGCTTCTTGTCGGTCTTGCGATGGGCCGGCCTGCGCAGCTTTTGCCCGGGCTTGAGCGCCGGTGGGTTGGCAAGCGCCCGGTAGTTGCGCTTAGGCGTCGTCAGCAGAAGCTCAGGAAGCGGCTTCATCCGTAGCAGATTAATGATGAACAGCGTGCCCAGCAGCACGCCCAGCAGGGCGAGGATGTCGAAGATTCGGCGTAGCCGCTTCCATCGCTTGCGTTGCGGATCGTAAAAGACTTGTCTGTTCATCGAATGAAGCTGGCGGCCTGCCTATGCTGGGGAAACTCGGAATCAGTATTGCCTGGAAAGCGCGTGAACCAGGTCACGCCGCTCATCTCACATCTCCACATGGGGCATGGCCCCGGCCGGTCTTCCCGGAACCTGGCAAGCCCCCCTAAGTGCAATCGTATGCAGCGAAACCTTCCGCGTCAACGCAACCCCGCGGAAGGTGTTGCGCAACCAGATATGATGCACAAAGGATGACCCGCAGCCGCCTCAATCTAGTGATCTCCGCAGCCGCCGCGCTGGTGGCCGGAGCCATCCTGCGGCTGTGGTTTATCGCCCATGCGGGCACCATCGCGGGCGACACACTGCTCTACGGCGACATTGCAAAAAGCTGGATGACCCGGGGCGTCTATGGCTTTGCCGCCTCCGGCCAGCCAACACTGATTCGCCTGCCCGGATACCCCCTCTTTCTGGCCGCGTGCTTCCGTGTATTCGGCATCGAACACTACACAGCCGTCATGTACGTGCAGTGCATGGTCGATCTTGCCACCTGCCTGCTGGTGGCTGCGCTGGCGGGAAGACTCTTCGGAAAGAGGGCCGGTCTCGCGGCGCTCTGGCTTGCGGCGCTCTGCCCGTTCACGGCAAACTACGTCGCGGCTCCGCTGACGGAAGTTCCCACACTGGCTACGATTGCGCTGGCGTTTTATGGCATGGAATGCTGGCGCGCCGCCGGAGCCGGATGGAACCGCTGGCTCTGGATCACCGCTGCCGCACTGTCTTATTCGCTTCTGTTGCGGCCCGAGCAAGGCTTGCTGGCCGCGGCCGTCGTTCCGGCTATGCTGTGGATTGCGTGGCGCGCAGGCGGCGGGGACGTCGTGCGGAAGACGCTTCCCATCGTGGCAGCAGCGATCTGCGTAGTGCTTCCGCTCATCCCTTGGGCGGCGCGCAACTGGCACACATTTCACGTCTTCGAACCGCTTGCGCCGCGCTCGGCCGCAGACCCGGGAGAGCCTGTGCCCAACGGGTTCAACCGCTGGTACAGGACCTGGGCCATCGACTTCACCTCAACCGACGCCGTCTACTGGAACTACAACGCCGCGGAGATTGCCATTGCCGACCTGCCGACGCGCGCATTCGATTCGGACCAGCAGTATGCCCGCACCGAAGCTCTGCTGACCGAGTACAACCAGACCTGCGACGCGAAGCCGGAGTACGACGTGCAGTTCGCCGCCCTCGCCCGCGAGCGGATCGAGGACAATCCCATCCGATACTACGTGGCGCTGCCGGTGGCCCGCGTGGTCAACATGGTGCTGCGGCCGCGAACTGAGCTGCTACCGATCGCACTCGACTGGTGGAAGTGGAGCAAGCATCCGCGCGAAAGCGCCTTCTCGCTCGCGTTCGCCGCGCTGAACCTCGCCTACCTGGTCGTGGGCCTGCTGGGTCTGTGGCGCTGGCGCGCGCGAGGATGGGACGGCAACGCGCCGCTCGCCTGGGCCATGATGGGCTACGTGCTGCTCCGCCTGGCACTGCTGCTGACCATGGACAACTCCGAGCCGCGCTACACGCTGGAGTTCTTCCCATGCCTCGTCGTCTGGGCAGGGGCGCTGTTCTCGCCTTCTTCAGAACCGTCCCAGACCGAAATAGTCCTTTAGCAAGAGCGCGTACCAGAGGACGGGCGCGGCAAGCAGCAGGGCGTCAATGCGGTCGAGGATGCCGCCATGTCCAGGCAGCATCGTACCGGAGTCTTTAACGCCCGCTCCGCGTTTGATGGACGATTCGAGCAGGTCGCCAACCTGCGCGGCGATATTGAGGATCGCAGCCAGCACGAGCGTCTGCCACAGCGGCTCCGAGATATGCAGCAGCATGTTGCCGCGCGCGGTCAGGGCGTTGGCGGTCTCTGCCAGCGCGAGCGCGATCAGCACACTGCCGGCGATCGACGCAATCGATCCAGCCCACGTCTTGCCCGGGCTCAGGCGCGGCGCGAGCTTCCGCTTGCCGAATGCGCGTCCCACGTAAAGCGCGGCCGTGTCGCCCACCCAGACCGAGAGCATCAGGAAGAGGACGAGCGTCGGGCCGTTCTCCTTGCTCCACAGCAGCGGAATGAGCGTGAGCGGGTACGCAATATAGATCAGTCCGAAGAGTCCCTGCGCCGTGTCGGGCAGAATCTGGATCAGCGGCGAGCGGAAGGCGTTCCACGCAAAGAGTACGAGCGTCAGGGCGCTCAGCACAGGAAGCTGATCTTCGACGGGGAAGTTGGGCAGCGTGACGACAAAGGCGGTGGCGGTCGCGGCCACCATCCACCAGAACGGAATGCGGAGCTTCGCGCCATGCGTCTCAGCCCCGACGGCGGCGAGCTGGAGGTACTCATAAACGGCCAGCTCGGCAACAATGGCGGCAAAGAGCGTGAGCATCCAGAGCTTGCCGAAGAAGACCAGCGCAAGCACGGCTGCGATGAGGACAAGAGCGGTCAGGACTCGTTTCATTCAGTTGCAAGAATACAGGGATCAGGGATCAAGGCACAGGGTCAACAAACTCCACGGCCACTGCTCATCTCACGTGAGACGGCAGTGGCCGTGATTGAGTTGTTGTCATTCCCGAAGGGAATCTGGGCTTCGCATCTGCCCGCACCAAACGACAGCTTCAATCAGACCATCCTCAGATGGGGCAGAAGGGTGTGCCGCAAGGACTCGTAGGAGGCGTCGGAAGCTTGGGCTGGCTCATGTGAGTCACCTTGTAAATGCCGAAGCCCATCATGCCCACGCCGACTCCAATGAGCGTGCCGAACAGTATTTTTTCGGAGTTTGGCGCGCGTGTGTTGTCGCGAGCCGCCTTTGTCTGCTCAGCGGTAAGCTGTTCGCCGGTCAGTTGACGGACATGATCGACGAGGACGGCCACCGACTTGTCGAAGCCCTTATCGCGCGACTTCTGCCTGCCCGCCGCCCGAACGTTGGCGGTCGTGGTCCAGAGAATCGCGTTGGTTTTAGGATCGCGGATGCGAAGGACGAGTTGAGGATCGTAGCCGCCGGGCGCGTCGTTGCCCAGGCTGGCCGTGGTCAGAGCGATGGCTTGTATCTCGAAGATGAGGTCGGCCGCCGAAGGGGACTGGATGATCCGGAAGCGGTTCCACTTTTCGAGATCGTTGAGAAGCTGAGTGTAGCCTCGGTCCGGTCCGCCGGTGAACATGTTGAAGTAGTTGCTGCCGCCGGCGTTCGAGATAAAGATCGTGTGGGCGGAGGCGATCTGCGGAGGAACCAGGGTGGACGCGGTGGACGCGGTGCTCTGCGCCAGGACGAGGGTGGTGGTATTGAGAAACGCGAGGGTGAGAGAGAAGCAAAGCAGCTTACGAATAGTAGTGTGCATGATGCACTCTCCTTAGTACTGCTGCCATGGGGACGCGGGAGAGGGCAGGAAAGATGCGATAAGTTATACGAATAAAATCGTTTAAATACCACCAGGCGCGCCGGAGAGCATCCTTGCCCGGCAGGTTAGCGGTTACGCTTAGCGGCGGGGCAGCGCGTGGTCCGCTTTCGACTCTGACCGCGATTCGGATTCGGGCAGCAGGTGGTCCTTGATCTCTTCGGCAACCTCATCGGCAGGTTCGAGCGTGCTGAGGTTTTCATCGGTCAAATTCTCGCCGAGCCCACCGAAGCGGCGCTCGCGGCGCTGATAAGCCTGGATGGCTTCGAGCAGATGGATGCCGCGGAAGTCGGGCCAGAGACGGTCGGTGATGAAGATCTCCGAGTAGGCGATCTGCCAGAGCAGAAAGTTCGAGATGCGCTGTTCACCCGAGGTGCGGATGACCAGGTCAGGGTCCGGCATCTCGCGCGTGTACAGCGCCCGGGCGATGCTGGCTTCGTCGAGCGATTCGAGCGCCCCTGCGCCGAGCAGGTCGTCGATCGAGCAGCCGCGCGTGTGCGCCTCGGTGGCCAGATTGGTGAGGATCGAACGGACCGCATCGACGATCTCGGTGCGCGCCCCGTAGTTGAGCGCAAGCGTCAGCGTGGTGCCGGTGTTCTTCGCGGTGGACTCCATCGCCCACTGCATCGTGTCCTGCACCTCCTGCGGGAGGTCGTGCGTGCGGCCAATATAAGCCATGCGCACGTTGTTGTCGTTCATCCGCTTCACGTTGCCGATCAGGTAGGACTTCAACAGCTTCATCAGAAAGCTGACCTCGGCCTTGGGGCGGCGAAGGTTGTTTTCGAGCGAAAAGGCGTAGAGCGTCAGCCAGGGAAGGTTGATGCGCGAGGCGGTCTCGACGACATACTGGACGGACTCTGCTCCCTTCTGGTGGCCGAGAAAGCGTTTGAGCGCACGTTTGCCTGCCCAGCGGCCGTTGCCATCCATAATGATGGCGATGTGCTGCGGCATCCGCGCCGAGTCAAGCTGGCGATAAACAGACTGCTCCTCGGGGGAAAGTTCGTGAATGCGGCTGGGGAAGGATGGGGGAGTAAACGCCAAAGCAACCTCGCAATCTTTGACGCTAGCACACTGGGTAGGGGTGTGCAATGAAGTCTTGTCGGCAAGGAGGTTAATGGACGCAGCAGTGTCCGATTGGAGCGGAGAGGAGAGCGCCGCGCCATCGAGGCGCTCTCCCGGGAGGTCTTGCGCAACCTGATGCCGAGCGGTTAGGCCGAGCGGCGGCGTCCCTGAGCAAGCTCACGGACGTGGTTCAGGAAGATTGACCGTTGTAGCTCGTCAAGCTGCGAAGCGTACATCGCAATCTCGGCAAGGAACGGGTCGGCCATCAGCACAGCAGTTTCGTCCTGGCGGCGGGTGTTCGAGTCGCGCAGCAAGGTCGAGATGTCCACCTGGAGCGCCCTGGCCAGCCGGTCGAGCGACGAGAGCGTCGGCATCGCCTTGCCGTTCTCGATCTTCGAGATGTAAGTGCGGGGCACGTTCATCCGCGCCGCAAGCTGACGCTGCGAGAGATTGCGCACATGGCGCAGATCGCGCACAGCATTGGCCACTTGCAGGCCGTCTGACGATGCGGGGGGTGGGGGAACGACGGCAAGCGGGGCCGACGCGGGCTCGGGGACTTCAACCTCGAGACATTGGTGGCAGCGGCGGCAAAGTGAGTTCGACGTGCGGAACTGCACCAGGCTGCAATGGTCGCAGCGCAGTACCTCACGCTGTTCAACGGGTGCCATCATGGTTGCCATAAGTTGTCTAATGCGGGCGGACCCAGAGCAAGGACCGCAGCACATGTCCGATAACGGAGCACGCGATGTGCCTAGAGTGACACCGGGTTCCTCCGGAGTCAAGAGGAAAGCCGAGAATTCAAGGTAGAATGCCTGAAAAACCCGAAGAGGGAATCAAGGTAGTAACTTGTTTTGAGGGCCGGACTGGGGTTGCTGGGTCTGGGATTGGAAAGCGAGGGACTATGGCTGATGGATTTTCGCGTGACGCGGCGCTGGCTTTGTTGCGTGAGTGGACGGCGGGTGAGTCCCTCCGGAAACATGGCATGGCGGTGTCGGCCTGTACGGAGGCGTATGGCGCAATGGAGGCCGCGCGGCTTGGGCTGGGCGGCGATGAGGCTGCAAAGTTTGTCGAGATGTACGCCTGCGCCGGTCTGGTGCACGACATGGACTACGAGAAGCATCCGACGGCGGAGGAGCATCCGTTTGTCGGCGTCGCCAGACTGCGCGAGCTTGGCTGGCCAGAGCCTGTGTTACACGCCGTGCTGGCCCACGCGGACTACTCGGGCGTCGCGCGCGAGTCGCATCTGGATAAGGCGCTGTTCGCCTCCGACGAACTGGCGGGATTTCTGACGGCCTGCGCGCTGGTGAAGCCTTCGCGGTCTATTAAGGATGTTGAAGTAGCGGGCGTGAAGAAGAAGATGAAGGACAAAGCATTCGCGCGCGCGGTAAAGCGGGAGGACATTACGGACGGGGCCGCGCTGCTGGGGCTGAGCGTGGACGAGCATGTGGGGAACTGCCTGCGCGCCATGCAGGCCCGGGCCGAGGAACTAGGGCTGGCCGGCGAAACAATTTAGGGATGCTGCCAGGGCATCCGACCGCAGCAGCGATGGCACGCATTCACCTCCAGCCTTTGTCGTCTCTCTACCTGCGGCCAATTTACAATCATCACAACCTTGCTTCCGCTCCGCCGTTCCATCGTCGCGACCCTCTTCCTGCTGGCAACTGCCGCGGCGGCGCAGCAACCCCGCGCGACCATCCTGCTTGACCCCGCGCACGGAGGCCCCGACGCCGGGGCCCACCTTGCCAACAACGTCCTTGAAAAGGACGTGACGCTCGCCTTCGCTGCCCGGCTCCGCGCTGCGCTCGGCGGAGCGAACTTCGCCGTCCTGACCACGCGCGATGCCGACCCTGCCGCCGCCATGCCTCCCGACCAGCGAGCAGGCATCGCCAACCACGCCCGGCCCGCCGCCTGTCTCGTGCTGCACGCCACCGACAGCGGCAACGGCGTCCACCTGGTCGCCTCCGCGCTCACCGCCGGCGCATCACAGCGCACCATCCCCTGGGACACCGCACAAGCCGCATCGATCCCCCAAAGCCTCGCGCTCGCCATTCAGATCGACGCCGCCTTCGTCCGCGCGCGGATTCCGGCACTGCTGCTCCGCGCGCATCTCCGGCCACTCGACAACCTGACCTGCCCTGCCATCGCGATTGAGCTTGCCCCGCTCGACAACCCCGGCGGCAGTCCCACACCAGTCACGGACCCTGCCTACCAGCAGCAGGCAGCCGAGGCCATCGCCAGGGCGCTCACCGCCTGGCGCGCCCAGCCCGCACCGCCCCCCGCGCCACAGCCCGCATCGCCAGCCACGCCATCCACCGGAGCAGCACCATGATTCCTCGCTACCAACGCATTCTCTTCTGGTCGCTCGCCGCCGCCATCGTCCTGGTTGCTGCGTTTCTCTTCCACGCGCACCGACAGACGCTGCGGCGCCTTGCCGCCCCGGCGGATGAGACGCCGATCGCTGCGCCAGGCGCGACCAGCACGCAGGACGTGACCCTCTACCTGGCCAACGACGCGGACGGCACCGTGGCTCCGTCGCAGGCTTCGCTCGCCCTGCCCGACGATCCCACCTCGCGCGCCCGCACCCTGCTTGACCACCTGCTCAGCAGCTACGCGCAGCCTGGCTCCGCGCACCCGCTCCAGAGCGGCCCAGCCGTCGAAGATGTCTTCCTCGTTCCCAACACGCCTTCGACGGACACGCACTCCACCGACAAGACCGAGACTGCCATCGTCAACCTGACCAGCACCTTCTGCGACCGGCACCCCTCAGGCATCCTGGTCGAGACGCTCACCATCCGGTCTATCGTCCAGACGCTCCACGCCGACTTCCCGCGCGTCACCGCGGTCCGCTTCCTGGTCGATGGCCAGCCCCGCGAGACCCTCGCCGGCCACGCTGATCTCACTCGCACCTACTCCGCCACGACAGAGAACCAGCAACCAACAGCCGGCAATTAGTGTCCTGTCCCTGAAGTTCGCAACATCATTCAAGTTGTCATCCTGAGGGGAGTTTGGCGGTTTTTACCCCAAACGGAGTCGAAGGACCTGCGGTTTGCGATTCCAATTTATGCTAAGAACTTTAGAGACACCACACTAGTGCAGACACATCATCGATAACATTTTTTGCATTTCCATTCCGCAGCCCCTTTGCATTTCCATTCCGTACCCTGTGCGAAGTCGAAGGGGGAGGAACTGCTGTTCCTCTTCCACTGCGGCTACATTGAGAACAGCGACCACATGCCTTCAGACCAACTCACCATCGGCGTCTTCGACTCTGGCTTCGGCGGCCTTACCGTCCTGCGCGAACTGCTCCCGTTGCTTCCGGCCTCGCGCTACATCTATCTCGGCGACACGGCCCGCCTGCCCTACGGCTCCAAGTCGCGCGAGACAATCGCCCGCTACGCAGTCTCCAGCGCGCGCTACCTGCACGAGCAGGGAGCGGACCTGCTCGTCGTCGCCTGCAACACGGCAACTGCGCTCGCGCTCGAAGACATCGAGCAGGCGCTGACCATCCCGGTCATCGGCGTCATCCAGCCGGGAGCCGAAGCCGCCCTCCATGCCAATCATAAGAATTGGGTGCCCCACCTTTGCGACGGCAGCATCGTCGCTAAGGTGGGCGAAGCGCCACAAGCCTCAACCGAAAGCCACGTCCTCGTCCTCGCCACCCACGCCACCATCCAGTCTCACGCCTACGCGCACGCCCTCCACGCGCTCGGGCTTGACGCGACCGAGAAGGCCTGTCCGCTGCTCGTGCCGCTGGTCGAAGAGGGCTGGACGAACCATCCTGTCACCGACGAGGTGCTCAAAATCTACCTGACCGAGGCACTCGCCGAGGCTCCGGCGGCGCGCACCCTGTTGCTCGGCTGCACGCACTATCCGCTGCTCGAACCAGCCCTCCGTCGTGTGCTGACCGCGCTCGGCCATCCGCTCACCATCATCGACTCCGCCCATGCAACCGCCCGCGCCACCGCCAGGGCGGTTGCCACCCACTTCCCGGACCTCAGCCCCGTCGCGGAGCCTGCGTGCACCTTCTACGCCACCGACTCCATCGAGAAGTTCCAGCGCCTCGGCTCCGCCTTCCTCGGCCGTCCGCTGGCCAAGGTGAACCTGCTCGACCTCGGCGGCTGACACCCGTCCATGCCGCACCCCCGTTGCATTTCCATTCCGCAGTTTTTGCATTTCCATTCCGTACCCTGAGCGAAGTCGAAGGGGGAGGAATCCGCTTTCCCCCTTTCCGCCGCAAAATCGCGTGTCAAGCCCCAAATCGCTTATCCAACTGAAAACAAACAGGAAGCACTTGGCGGGGAATCCCGGCGCAAATCGCTACAATAGAAATAGGGACAAAAAGACGGACTGAGTCGAACCGCCTGAACTTAAATCCTTTATTTGAAGTACTTTAGCCGTAACCCCTTTGTTTAAAGGATTTTACCGATAAGTCCTTTGTTTAAAGGAATTTGCACATTAAAGTATGGGGGGGGACCCTGTCCTCCGCGCCACCGGATGCCCTACACTACTTCCCGACCCAACGGAGCAACGATGCCCTTTCTCTTAAAGACCGAGCCCGACAAGTACTCCTACGACGATCTCCTGAAGGACGGCGAAACCACCTGGGATGGCATCACCAACAACCAGGCCCTGCTCTACCTCCGCAACATGAAGCCCGGCGAAAAGCTGGTCATCTACCACTCGATGGTCGGCAAGGCCGCCGTCGGCACCGCGAAGGTCGTCTCAGTCGATGCCGCCGACCCGAAGAACCCCAACGTCCGCATCAAGCCGGTCAAGCGCCTCAAGAAAGAGAAGTCGCTCGACGAGATCCGCCAGGCCGGAGTCTTCAAGGACTCGCTGCTCTTCCGCCAGTTCCGCCTCTCCGTCGTCCCGTTGACAGACGCGCAGTACGACTGGCTCCTCGCCTGAACGATTGTCCGTCAGAGTGAAATCGTCATCCTGAGCGAAGTCTTATCGTGGGAGCCGTAGTCGAAGGACCTGCAGTTTTGGCACGTCCCGCATGACTCATATCCCACACACTGCTATTCTTACCAACGGAAACTCGAACAGGAGCACTCACCCGCAATGATCGATCTCAAAGGCAAAGTCGCCGTCGTCTTCGGCCTCGCCAACAAGCGCAGCATCGCATGGGGCATCGCCCAGAAGCTCTCCGAAGCCGGAGCCACCCTTGCCATCTGCTATCAGAACGAGCGTCTCAAAAGGGAAGCCGACACCCTCATCCCCGAGTTGAAGGACGCCCGAGCCTACCAGTGCGACGTCAGCTCCGACGCCGAGATCGACACCCTCTTCACCCAGCTCAAGGCGAACTACGGCACCATCCACATCCTCGTCCACGCCGTCGCCTTCGCTCCCCCCGACGAGATCAAGAACGACTTCCTGCTCACCAGCCGCGAGGGCTTCCGCATCGCTCACGATGTCAGCGTCTACTCGCTGATCGCCGTCAGCCGCGCCGCCGTCCCGCTCATGACCGAAGGCGGCTCCATTCTGACCCTCACCTACTACGGCTCAATGAAGGTCTTCCCCAACTACAACGTAATGGGCGTGGCCAAGGCCGCGCTGGAAGCCACCGTGCGGTATCTGGCCGCGTCGCTCGGCAGCAAAAACATCCGCGTCAACGCCATCTCGGCCGGCCCCATCAAGACGCTGGCCGCCCGCGGCATCGGCGACTTCACCAAAATCCTCGAAGCCGTCGAGCAGCGCGCCCCGCTGCACCGCAATGTAGACCAGCTCGAAGTCGGCAACACCGCCCTGTTCCTGTCGAGCTCGATGGCCAGCGCCATCACCGGCGAAGTCACCTACGTGGACTGCGGATACAACGTCACCGGACTCTAGAAATCTCAGCCGCGAACGAGCCCTGCTGACACCATGCTGTCAGCAGGGCTCAACTATTCTTCATCCTGAAACCGCAGGAGCCCATCTCATTCGAAGGACCGCGTAACCGAAAGGATTCCATGACGATCGCTGAACTGCTTCTTCAGGACTACGACGTTGAGATCTCACACACGCGCCGCACACTCGAGCGTGTTCCCGAAGGCAAGAACGACTGGAAGTGTCACGAGAAGTCCATGGCGCTGGGCAGGCTGGCTATGCACTGCGCCACGCTGCCGCAGTTCGGCTACTACATCATCGAAGACGAGGGCATGGACCTCGCCGCTCCCAGGCGGCCGCACCTTCCGCTCGACTTCACCACGCGCGAAAATGCCCTCAAGCAGCTTGACGAGTCCGCGTCCCGCTGCCGCTCCGCGCTGGCCGCAGCCAGTGACGAACACCTTCAGAAGGTTTGGCCCTTCACCTGGGGAGAGCAAGTCATCTCCAACGGTTCGCGCACGGTTGCGTTCCGGCAGATGTTCTTCAACCACCTGGTTCACCATACAGCGCAGTTAGGTGTCTATCTGCGGCTGAACGACATCCCGGTGCCCGCGCTCTACGGCCCCTCCGCCGACGAGCAGTGGTCGCCGAAATAGGCCTCGACTAGTCGAGGTCGAAGTCCCGGAGGGGGCGCTCGCCGAGCGGCGTCTCCTTTGCCTTCTTCACCGCCTCAGCGAACTTCTTTGCCAGCACGTCGTCCTTGTTCTTCTGGGCATCGACGCTCTGCTGAAAGATGGAGTCGCGGCGGGCATCCGCCTCGCGGAGCGCCTTGGCGGCCTCGCCGAAGTCCTCGAACATCTTCTTCTTCGGAGCGGACTTGTGGGAGATGATGGCGCGCGTCACCGGGTCGATCTTCAACATCCCGCCGCAGTCCGGACACATGACCTCGAATGGCTGGTCGCTCAGTCCCATGGAACACCTCTCGGCTTCCATTTTACGGCTTACAGGCGCACGGCAACATGGCTGGGACACTGGTTCGCCGCCACCTCGACCAGCCGCTCCACCAGGCCGTCGCCGTAGCGGGCCATGAACCATACGCCGGCGATGACGCGCTCCTGCGGGTGTCCGTCGGGAAAGAGATTGAGCGTGAGCGTGTCCGCGTGCTTGCGCAGGCTGGCGTTTTTCTGAAGCTCGAAGGTCGAGGCCATGCGGCGCAGGCGGTTCATCTGGTAGAGCATCTTCGAGCCGGACGCCTCGGCGGACTGGCCGAGCGCCGTATCGACGGCCTTGAGATAGTCGGTCAGAGCGGTAAGCTCACGGTCGAAGGCGTCGCCTGCGGCTTCGATTCTGCGCTTGGCTTCGACGGGCATCGCTCGCTCGCCGAGTTGCTGCGCCAGTTCGTCGGCGGTGGTGAATGCGGCGGGAAGCGCGACTTCGTCCTTGTCCATGACGGCGGCGACAGCAGGCTCGATGAGCGTGGCGCTGAGGCGCGGAAGGATGGGGGTGACGCGGCCAAGAATTGCCTGATAAACAGCAGAACTCTGGGCGAAATAAGCCACTTCAGCAGGACCGCCGACGTAAGCCGTGGTCGGCAGGATGGTGTCCTGAAAGACGGGACGCAGCAGTGCGTTGGGGCTGATGCGCTCGGGCGCGGTGTCGAGTATCGCCAGCAGCTCGGCGGTCGAATAGGTGCGTCCGTTGGCCTTCCACGCGGCTTCGGGCGGAGCATCGGACTGACGCTTCAGGGCCTGGCGCTCGCCGGTTGCTTCGTTGATGAGGAAGAGCAGCGATGAGCCTTCTGTAACCAGCACCTGCGCGTGATAGCCCGCCAGGACAAGCTGGTCGCTGCGAGCGATGAGCACCTGCTGCAGATCCTCGGCGTGTTCAATGGCGTACCGGAGCGTCTTTGCGCCGAGGGCGTGGAATTCGCGCGTGGAGGCGTCCATGATGACCAGACCCTGCTCGCTGAAGATACGAGCCATCAGGCGGCCGAAAGCGAGCGCGAGCGTTGCCTGCTCGCCGCTGGTGGAGCGATAACACTCGCGCAGCCACTCGCTGACGGGAGCGTGGCCGAGCAGTTCGGCAGTGCGCTCAAGCACGGTGTCAAGCTCCGGCCCGGGGACGACGCCGCCGACCGGAGCGGAGTTCGATTGCAGTCCTGCGTGTAGCGTCTCGATGGAGGTCTTGGTTAAGAGTGCGACCTGATCGACTTCGGCGAGATCGTGGTCTTCGGTCGCCATCCAGAAGACCGGGACGTGCTCGACGCCGGTCGCGGTGGTCGCGGTCTTCGCGCGCGCGATGGCGGTTGCGGCTTTGAGGAGCGTCAAGAGCGGTCCGCCGAAGAGGACCACCTGCTGGCCTGTGACGACTGCCCGCGCTCCGGCGCGGAGCTTGCGGATGTTTTCAGAGGCAGCGACACCCGCGCCGAATGCGCGGTTCTGTTGCTCAAGAAGATCCGCCAGCGCATCAGAGTGATCGCGGCGAGGCGCGGGGTCCATCCAGCCCATCGAGAAGGGAGCGGCCCCGTACCAGTTGTGCAGCGGAGACTCCACACCCATGGCGAGATAGTCGCGGAACAGGGGCGATACGCCCGGCAACACCGTCATGGGGTAACACTCAATGCTCATTCGAGACTCGTCCCTTCCGGCTTCGCCGGCACTTTTAACCTTACATGGTTGCGCATTCCGTTGGATGTTCGGTGCCCAATCCGCGATGCAGGATGTTACCGTAGGCTTATGCCAGCAAAGACGAACAAAGCCCCCAGTGCCACGCCCAGGCCCGCAGCAGGTAAGAAGAAAGCCGCAGCCAGGGTGAAGCTGATCTCGTCCAAAGTCGCCTACAAGGGCAAGGTTTTCTCGGTGTACACAGACAAGGTGCAGGAGCCGGGCGGCTTTGTAAATACGCGCGACGTGATCCGGCACAACGGCTCGATTGTGATTCTGGCCGTGGACGAGTCGAAGGACGCGAGCGACCCGGAGATTATTCTGGAGCGGCAGTATCGTCACGCAGCCGGACAGATTCTACTGGAGCTTCCCGCCGGGCGCATCGAGCCGGGCGAGGCTCCGCTGGCTGCCGCCAAGCGCGAGATGATTGAAGAGACCGGCTATCGCGCCAGGCGGTGGACGCACCTGACGAAGTACTACGCCAGCCCCGGCTTTCTGGGCGAGTCGATGAACATCTATCTGGCACGCGACATCCGGCAGGGCGCGGCCGACCCCGAGGCCGATGAGCAGATTGAGGTTGTGCGGATGCGGCTCTCCGAGGTGCTTGCGATGATTGCCGCAGATAAAGTTCACGACGGTAAGACACTGATCGGCGTCCTCTTTTACGATGCTGCACGCAGGGCGGGGCGGTTCTAGACGGCGTCGGTGGAATCGTTCGTAGTGCATCTACGATTACGGATTACGCTCCGGTGCGCCGGGGCGTTTCGTGTGTCCGGCCAAAGGATCGTTTGCGGTAGATGAAAACTTTGCGTACGGGTGAAAGTTAATCTCGACACGGGTCACACAACTGCATGTTTCATCCGATATTTGTGGTGATTTTCTGAAGTGCTTCGCAGGGTACGCGTACCTTTCCATCAAAAAAAAGCTAGAACTTTGCAGAAAACCCCTCGCCCTATCTTCTGCGTCAGAGTCAGTTGAGCCGCGCTGTAGCCCTTCGGCGTTGCGTCTCGGCTCGAACCTGAAGATAAGGGAGTTCGCTCCATTGGCACAGTACAAAGGCATCGTTAAGTGGTTCAACAATGCGAAGGGATATGGCTTCCTCGGCCGCGACGGCGGGGCAGACGTGTTCGTTCACTACAGCTCGATCCTGCGCGAGGGCTATAAGAGTCTGAAGGAAGGCGACCAGGTAGAGTTCGACATCATCGAAGGTGCAAAAGGCCCGCAGGCCGACCAGGTGGCCCGACTGAAGGAAGTCGCCGGATAGACTTTGCCCTCCCTAACGCGCGCCCCCGAGAGCGCGCCCGCTTTGCTGCATTGCTCCCTGCCTTGAAACAGCTCCATGGTGCATACTGGCCAGACAGGCGCAGCAGAGGGTGCTGCGCGCTGAACAGCCTCCTATGGACAATATCGCCATCGCCCGCCTGCTCGACGAGACTGCATCGCTGCTGGAAATCGATGCAGGCGATCCGTTTCGCATCCGCTCGTACCGCCGCGCCGCCGAGGCCATCGAACAGCAGACGACGCAAGTCTCGACTCTGGTAGGCGACCTGAAACAACTGCTCGCCATTCCGGGCATCGGCAAAGGCATGGCCGCGAACATCGTCGAGATGGTCTCGACCGGCACGATGCCGCTGCGCGAAGAGCTACTCGCAAAATACAAGCCGACGATGCTGGAGTTGCTGCGCCTGCCGGGCATGGGGCCGAAGACGGTTGCGCTGGTGTGGTCGGCGCTTGGCGTCTCCGACATCGATGCATTGGAAGCGGCGGCGAAAGAGGGTAAGTTGGCCGACCTGCCGCGCATGGGGCAGAAGTTTACCGATAAGCTGCTGAAGGGGATCGAGGACTACCGGCGCAATTCGAGCCGCTTCCGCATCGACGATGCGCACGAGTATGCCGAGAAGATCTCCGCGCTCATCCGCGCGTTTCCGGGGATTGACGAGATTACTCCGGCCGGCTCGCTGCGGCGCGGGCGCGAGACGGTGGGCGATCTCGACCTGCTGGTGACGGGGCCTGCGTGCGAGCCGGGTGTGGTCGCGGCAGCCGTCGAGCATGTGGCCGGGTTGCCGCTGATCGACAAGCTGCTGGCCAAGGGGCAGAACAAGGTGAGCTTTACGCTGCGCAACAATCTCCAGGTAGACGTGCGGCTGTTGCCGCGTGCCAGCTACGGCGCGGCGTTGCAGTACTTCACCGGCTCAAAGATGCACAATGTCGCGTTGCGGCAGCGGGCCATCAAACGCGGGCTGACGTTGAACGAGTATGCGCTGGCGCGGCTGGACGACAACGCCATCGTCGCTGCACGGACAGAGGAAGATATTTACCGCGCACTCGATCTTGACTACATTCCGCCGGAGCTGCGTGAGAACTCGGGCGAGATTGAGGCTGCCGCCGCGCACACACTGCCTAAGCTCATCACGCTGGCCGACATTCGCGGCGACCTGCACATGCACACCGAGGCCACCGACGGTCGCAACACCATCCGCGAGATGGCCGAGGCGGCGATGGCGCGCGGGCTGGCCTACATCGCCATCACCGACCACAGTAAAAATCTGGCCATGACGAACGGGCTGGACGACAAGCGCGCGATGGCTCACATCAAGCGCATCCGCGAGGTGGACGCGGAGTTACAGAAGGAGCACAAGGGGAAGATGCGCGTGCTTGCGGGCATCGAGGTGGACATTCTTGCCGATGGCTCGCTGGACCTGGCCGACAAGACGCTGGCCGAGATGGACATTGTGGTGGCCAGCGTGCACTCGCATTTCAACCAGCCCATCGAGGAGATGACCGCCCGCGTGCTGCGCGCGATTGAGAACCCGTACGTGCGCATTCTGGGGCATCCTACGGGGCGCCTGGTGCTGAAGCGCGAGGCGTTTCAAATTCATCTCGATCAGGTGCTCAGGCGGGCGGCGGAACTGGGGGTTGCGATGGAGCACAATGCCGCGCCTGCCCGCTCCGATTTGAACGACCTGAACCTGCGGCTGGCGAAGGAGCTTGGCTGCAAGATCGTGGTCGATACCGATGCCCACGCGACGGGCGAACTGGACCAGATGCGCTACGGAATCACGCAGTTGCGCCGAGCGTGGCTGACTGCGGCGGACGTGTTGAATACGCGGGCGACGGCGAAGACGTTTCTGAAGGAGCTGCGACCGAGGCCGTGAGTTTCGTCCTGAGAGGCCACGCAGGGCGGACAAAAGCGGTATCCTTAGAGGGTGGCAACCTCCGCGACAACTGACCACGTGCTGGCCCCGGCAGAGGCGTGTCCCAAGCCGCGCTCGCTGCTGGCCGACTACGCCACGCTGTTCAAGGTGCGGGTCTCGGCGATGGTTATCATCACGGCGGGAGCGGGGTTCTACCTGGGCAGCCTGCGCAGTGGCATCAGCCCGTTTCACGCAGGGCTGATCGATGCGCTGGGTGGCATCGCGGTGGTCACGTGCGGCTCGGCGGCGCTCAATCAGGCGCTCGAACGGCGCACTGACTCTCTGATGCGCCGCACGTCGAACCGTCCCATGGCTGCGGGGCGCATCTCGCTGACGCATGGGCTTCTGCTGGGCTTTGCGGCTGTCTTTCTGGGCTCGCTCTATCTGGCGCTGACGACGAACCTGCTGACCGGGACGCTGACGCTGCTGACGGCCATCGGCTACGTGGCGATTTATACGCCGCTCAAGCGCGTGACAACGATCAACACGTTTATCGGCGCATTTCCCGGGGCGCTGCCGCCGCTCATCGGCTGGACCGCCGCACGCGGCGTGATCGAGTGGCCCGGCGTGGCGCTGTTTGCGATCCTCTTTGTCTGGCAGTTTCCTCACTTTATGGCGATTGGCTGGATGTACCGCGACGACTACGCGCGCGCAGGGATTCGACTGACGCCTAACCTGGCCAATACGCAGTACGCCGCGCAGAGCACCGTGATTCAGTCGCTCTTCTACGCCGTGCTGATGATTCCGGTGAGCCTGTCGCTGGTGTGGCTGCATACGACCGGCTACGTCTATGGAGCGGTGGCGCTGGGGCTGGGGCTGGGCTACCTGTGGTACACAATCCGGTTCGCGCGCATTACGCGCAACCCGGAGTCGGCGGACTCGCGGCTGGTGGCACGCGACCTGCTTCGAGCGTCGGTGCTGTATCTGCCGCTGCTGATGGCCGCCATGATGCTCGATGCCAAAGGACGCCTCTTCTTCTGATGACGACGGCACCGCCCCAAACCAGCAATTCGGTCCGCACGCCTCCGGGTGTGATTGCGGCCATCATTCTGTTCAGCCTCGCGGCCAGCGCGCTGATCTGCTACCTGGTCTACTTCCACGCGCCGACGGATGTCTCGGGCACGCATCTGCGCTCGCTGCCGCTGCTGAACGCGGTGCTGAACGGGTGCTGCACCACGGCGCTGCTGTTCGGCTATCGCTTTATCCGCACCGGCCGCATTGCGCAGCATCGGGCGGCAATGTTTACGGCGTTTGTGTTTTCGACCATCTTTCTGGTCTCGTACCTGACGAACTTCACATTGCACGGCGAGACGCGCTTCAACCGTCTGAGCGCGTGGTGGCCCTTCTACTGGAAGCTGCTGGCCTCGCACATTGTGCTGTCGGTCTTCGCGCTGCCGATGATTCTGATTACGTTCTTTCTCTCGCTGACGGGGCGCTTTCCGGCGCACAAAAAGCTGGCGCGCTACACGTTTCCCATCTGGCTCTACGTCTCCGTAACGGGAGTCATTGTTTACATCATGCAGGCGGCCATTCACTGACATGCGACCAGACACACGCACACTTCTCCGCTCGGGCATCTACATCTTCGGCACAGGCATTGTTGCCGCGTTGCTGATGTTTACGGTCTTCGGCGGAATCAGCCACCAGGGACCGCATACCAACTCCGGCTGGCTGGCCCTGATACTGGCCATAGGCTGCCTGCCGACTGGCTTTTTGACCCTGTTGCTGGCCGTCTTCAAGCTCATTGGCGACGCGCGCCGGTAGCCGCGTCCACAATCGGGAATCTGCTATCCTCAACGTTCAACACCGCACAATGGAGTTTCGATCATGGCAAAAGGCGTCAACAAAGTCCTTCTTCTCGGCAATGTAGGCAAAGACCCCGAGATCCGTTCCACGACCGGCGGCACCATTGTCGCCAGCTTTTCGCTCGCAACGGCCGACCGTCAGAAAGATCAGCAGGGCAACTGGCAGGACAAGACGGAATGGCACAATCTCGTCGCCTTCAGCCGCACTGCGGAGATCATTCGCGACTACGTCAAGAAAGGTTCGCAGCTTTATATTGAGGGCAAAATTCAGACCCGTTCCTGGGACGATAAAGAGTCTGGTCAGAAGAAGTACCGCACCGAGATCATCGTCAACGAACTGACTCTGCTCGGGAAGCCCGGCGGCGGCGAAGGCGGCTACTCCAAGTCCAACACTGCCGGTTTCGACCAGCGCACGCCAGCCAGCGAGGCACAACATGCAGACCCTGGCATCACCGACGACGATATTCCCTTCTAACTCTGCCTGAACCCGAGGCCCAACGCCGCAAATCGCTGCGTTGGGCCTTCTTCTTTTTGCGTGGGACAAGAAAAGCAATCCAATGACCGATTGCTGACAAGTCCCTGACAACTCCCATTTGCAGACTCACTAATCTCCAACTTGTCCGGACGAGTTCTTCAACCGGCAACGACAGAGAAACGTGAGGTACCATGCGGAACGAGTCAGCAACCCTCCCCAAACTGAATCCCGAACCATTCGTCCGGATCAAGACCGCCCTCAAAGCAGCGGTCGCCCTTCTTCTGGGCGCGGCGATCTCATGCGGTCTCGCAACGGCACAGACGGCCGGAGCCTACCAGGCCACCAACATCATCTCGGACGGTTCCGTCCCCGCTGCGGCCGCCGATCCCAACTTCGTCAACCCCTGGGGCATCTCCGACGCTCCCGGTCAGGTCTTCTGGATCAACACCAACGCAACCGGCTTCGACTATCTCGCCACACCGACGGGAAACATACCCTTCAAGGTCATCATTCCCACGGCGACCGGCAGCGGAACGGGAACACCGACGGGCACGGTCTTCAACCCCGTTGCGACAGACTTTGTTCTCTCCAACGGGTCGCGCGCCTCGTTCCTGTTCTGCACGCTCGATGGGCTGATTACCGGGTGGAACAGCAAACTCGGCACCAACAACAGCATCACGCAGGTCGTTGTGAACAACAGCGTCAACAACGCCTCATACACCGACATGGCGATTGTGAACAACTCCAACGGCGCTTTCATCCTCGCTGCCAACTTCGGTCAGGGATCGGACATCGAGGTCTACGACAACAAGTTCGCGCCAGCCAGATTGGCAGGCAGCTTCACGGACCCCAACCTGCCGTCCGGCTATGCGCCTTATTCCGTCCACGCCATCGGCAGCAAAGTCTTTGTGACTTATGCGCTGCGCGCCAACGCGAGCGGCGGCAGCGGTGGCGGCGGAGGTACGCCCTCCCCGTACGCCATCGACGGCGCGACTCCGTCACCCCGCGCGGTCTCCTATGCTGCGTCTCTCGGCGCAGGAAACGGCCTCGTCGATGTCTTTGACAACAACGGCAACTTTGTCGCGCGCGCCGTCACGGGCGGCAACCTGAACGCGCCCTGGGGGTTGGCCATCGCTCCACCGGCATTCGGTGTCTTCGGCGGCGACCTGCTTGTCGGCAACTTCGGCGACGGCATCATCAATGCCTACGACGCCCAAACCTTCGCCTTCCGCGGCCAGATCGCAGACGGCACAGGCAAGACGATGGTCTACCCGGCGCTCTGGGAACTCATCTTCGGCGACGGCACCTCAGGCTCAGGTGACGTGAACACGCTCTATTTTGCTGCCGGACTGAGCAACGCAGCCCACGGGCTCTTCGGCGCGATCGCCAACAATGCTTCGGCAGGCGGCGCGGCGGCGTTCGGCTTTAGCACCTCCACGCAGGTGGCCACCGTGACGGCGGGAAGCGCAACGCAGCTTGTCGTCAGCGCAGCGCCGACAAACGGCTTCAGCGGCAACGTCAGCCTGAGTTGCAGCGGGCTGCCCACCGGCGCGACCTGCTCCTTCTCGCCCAGCCAGCTTTCGGTGTCGCCCACGGCCAGTGCCACGAGCACGGTCACGATCCAGACCTCGGCGCACGCCGCGCTGACTCCGCCAGCCCATAACGGCAGGTTAAAGGCGATCATCGACTTGGCGTTCCTTCTTCCCTTCGGCTCCGTTCTGGCCCTTTTGCGGAAGCGAAAGGGGTATGGCAACTACCCTCGGCTGCTTGGTGTTCTGTTTCTTCTGATCGCCTCCACGGGAGCTGTAGTGGGGTGCTCCTCGTACATGGCGCCGTCCACGCAGAACAACCAAGGCACTCCCCCTGGCACGATGTCGCGGATCACCATCTCCGCCACGTCAGGCTCCATCACGCAGAGCACAACCGTCTCCCTCAACGTGCAATAAGTTTTTCGACGTCCTACCTCTGGCCGCCCCTCTCACTCAGGGCGGCCCCTTTTTTTGCCTTTGCAACATCGCGGCATAGTGCGCGACTAAATCCAACCGGATAAACTGGAGGCATGATTGACGAAGCCACCTTCCGCCGCGTCTCCGACGACGCCCTCGAATCGCTCAAGCAGTCGCTGATTGCCGCCGAAGACGACGGCCCCGGTTTCGAGTTTGAAGACAATAACGGCGTGATGAACATCGTCTTCGAGAACGGGTCCAGCAAATTCGTCATCACGCCCAATACGCCGATCCGGCAGATATGGATCTCCGCGCAGGCAACCAGCTACAAGCTGGAATGGAACGACGCTGCCGGCGCGTTTACTTTGCCCAAAACCGGCGAGGCGCTGAAGCCACTGACCGAGCGCCTGCTGCGCGAGCATCTTGGCGATTCCACCATTACACTGCCCTGAATTGCGGCCTCGACTGTTGTGTGTTCCAAGTTGGCACTCCCACCGAAGGGCCACTCAAAATCATCGCCTCTGTGCGCGAGTTTCCCGTAAAGTGGAGACATTGCGGTTTCAATCGGCGGCACGTCCGCAGTGAACGCCAGGGCCGAGGTCGTCAACGCTCATGCCAGTCACGCTCTCCGTAGCCATCATCACGCTCAACGAAGAGGCCAACCTCGCGCGCACGCTGGCCAGCGTGCAGTTTGCCGACGAGGTCATCGTCGTTGATTCAGGCTCGACTGATCGCACTCTCGAAATCGCAAGGTCGTTTCCGAATGTGAAGCTCTTTTCCGAACATTGGAAGGGATTTGCCGCGCAGAAGAACTCAGCCATCGACAAATGTACCGGCATATGGGTGCTCTCACTCGATGCTGACGAAGAGCTGACGCCCGAGTTGCAGAACGAGATTCGCCTGCTGTTGCCTGGCAACCCTTCAGCCGATGCCTACATGCTGCGGAGACGCAATCTTTTTCTGGGCCGATGGATCAAGCGCGGAGGCTACTACCCGGACCCCAAGCTGCGCCTCTTCCGCAACCACGCGGCCAACTTCGCTCCTGCCGCGCGTTTCACCGACCGCCCGGTGCATGAGACCATCGCCTTCGAGGGACGGCTCGAAACCCTGAACTACGACCTCATCCACCACGCCTACCCCACCATCGAAAGCTACATCGAGCACATGGACCGCTACAGCACGCTCGGCGCGCAGATACTGGTTGAAAAGGGCAAAATCAGCCGCTCGTGGCTGGCATTCTTTTTCAACATGCGCGTCATCCCGCAGCTCACGTTCATCTGGAACTTCTTTTTTCGTGGCGGCTTTCTCGATGGCCGCGAGGGCCTGCTGCTGCATGCCTACCACTCCACCTACACGAGCTGGAAGTACGCGAAGGCGTGGAACTCTGCGCGGCAAAAATAACCTTGCAGAGGGTATACTTTGCGCGTGCCAACCACGGCTCCAATCCGCGTTCTCGTCGCCAAGCCCGGGCTTGACGGCCATGACCGCGGCGCTAAGGTCATCGCACGTGCGCTGCGCGACGCAGGCATGGAGGTCATCTACACCGGCCTGCGCCAGACGCCGGAGATGATTGTCTCCGCCGCCGTTCAGGAGGACGTGGACTGCATCGGCCTGTCGATTCTCTCTGGCGCGCACAACGTCATCGTGCCCCGCATCATGGAGCTGCTCCGCGAGCAGCACGCTTCCGATATTCTTGTCATTCTCGGCGGCACCATCCCCGACGAAGACGCTGCGGGATTAAAGCAAAACGGCGTCTCAGCCATCTTTGGGCCGGGGACGCCGCTTGAAACGACGATCAACTATATCCGCGACCACATCAAGCCGCGAGGGCTGCTGATCCGCTGACCTGCTGATTTACCACGGCTGCGATTTGCCAAGGTGAAAGTAGCCGCCCGTTGGACCATCGTCGGGCAAGGTCGCCAACTGGACCGACGTTTTGCCGCCTTCCTCGATCTCCAACTGCGCACCTTCGCCGCCCATGTCAGTTTTCACCCAGCCCGGGTCGGCTGAGTTGACCTTGATCTTTGTGTCGCGCAGTTCATGCGCAAGGTGGATTGTGAACGAGTTCAATGCCGTCTTCGATGCGTCGTAGGCAAGGTGCTTCGCGTCGTAGATCGGCGACCCCTTTGTGGCGTGCAGTGTGTTCGATGCCAGGATGCTCGACAGATTCACAATCCGTCCGGCTTCGCTTTTCCGAATCAGCGGCAGCAGCGTCTGCGTGAGCGCGACGACCGCGAAGAAGTTCGTATCGAATGTCCTGCGCAGTATTTCCGCAGAGGTCGTGCTCGTCTCGTTTCCTTTACGGGCGTCAACCAGGATGCCTGCGTTGTTGACCAGAATATCCAGCCGTCCGAAGTCCTTTTCAATCAGCTTTGCCGCAGCA
Organism: Edaphobacter sp.; assembly: GCF_035763405.1. Lineage (NCBI taxonomy): Bacteria > Pseudomonadati > Acidobacteriota > Terriglobia > Terriglobales > Acidobacteriaceae > Edaphobacter > Edaphobacter sp. The sequence continues at coordinate 2,031 of NZ_DASUBE010000083.1, read as the reverse complement.
ACGTAGTCGGCCGGAGCATTTACATCCAGCTTGATGGCACGTGCATCGATGCTGTCCTTCTTGAGCGAAGCCGCCGCCGCTTCGCCCTTTGCCAGATCGCGCGCGCCCAGCAGCACGGTGATGCCTTGTCTGCCCAACTGCCGCGCCGTCTCCAACCCTATGCCCCGGTTCGCGCCTGTAATCAAAGCAACTTTCTTCACGCTACTCATCGAATGTAGTCCTCCCGCTTGATACAAGAACTTAGATGAGCCAGTCGGCAAAACGCTTCGCATAACGTTCGGGCAGATTGCGCCGCTTCATGTCCTTGCCCACGACAACGTGGCCCGACTCGCCTTCGCACAGCAGCGTTTTGTCATTGACGCGGAGGATGCGATAGCCGAACCGCACCACCGGTCCGCGTGCAGCAAGCAGGCGCGTCTCAATCACTAACTCATCGTCGTAGCGAGCAGGTGCGCGATACCGCGCCTCCACCTGCACCACGGCAATGCCGCAGCCGTCGTCCTGCTCCATCGATTTGTAGTCCAGCCCAAGGTGGCGAATGAACTCCACCCGGCCCACCTCGAACCACACCAGATAGTTCGCGTGATACACCACGCCCATCTGATCGGTTTCGGCATAGCGCACGCGAACCCGCGTCTCGCTGACACGCTTCTTTTCGCTCATGCACTCAGTCTACCGAAGACAAAGAAGGCGACCGCGGATGGCGCGGATTTGCACGGATAAAAGCCAAGAATGCTTCGGAGGTGTTTTCGCGTTCAGAGAAGTGTTTCATCCGTGTTCTCCGTGTAATCCGCAGTCAGCCTTTCCAGATTGGCTTGCGCTTCTCCAGAAATGCCGCTACGCCTTCGCGGAAATCCGGGGTCGCGCGTGAGTCAGCGTTCGCCGCCATCGCGAGCTCAATTGCCCGGTCGAGCCACACTTTGTTCTGCGCCGCCAGCAACTGCTTCGTCGCAGCAATTGAACCTGGACTGTTTGCCTTCAACTCATCAGCGATCTCCACCACTCGCACCTGTAGGTTCTCCGGCTGAACGACCTCGTTCACCAACCCTACGCGGTGTGCCTCTTCAGCAGAGAACAGCCGTCCCGTCATCAGCAGGTCGCGTGCGCGCTTCTCGCCGATCTGTAGCGTCAGGAACGCCGAAACCAACGCCGGGACAAACCCGATCTTTACCTCGGTGTATCCGAACTTCGCCGCAGGCACGGCGAGCGTGAAGTCGCAGATCGTCGCCAGTCCCGTTCCTCCGGCGACCGCCGCGCCATGCACGGCAGCAATCGTCGGCTTCGGTAGTTCGTAGAGTGTGCGAAACAGTCGCGCCACGCGCTCCGCGTCGGCACGATGCTCGGCTTCCGGCTTGTCATTCATCTGTTGCAGCACGCTGAGATCGAGCCCTGCGCAAAACGACTCGCCTGCCCCGGCAAACACAACCACGCGGCACGCCCCAGCGGCGGCCTCTTGCATGGCAGCCAGCAACTCATCCTGCATCTCCGGAGTCATCGCATTGCGCCGTTCGGGACGGTTCAACGTAATCGTCCGAATCCCATCCGCTTCCGCAACCACAATCGTCCTGAAGCCCATACACCCTCCAACCCTGTCCAGCAGTTCAATCACCGAATCAAAATTGTCATCCTGAGCGAAGCTGTTCGCGCTTCTTGCGAACAGCGCAGTCGAAGGACCTGCGTTTTTTTCGCCGGAGCAATCCGCTACTGCACCCGCTCTCCATACTTCCGCGCAATCTCCGCACTGGCCGCGATCAATCCATCAAGCGGCCTGAGCGGCACAAGCTCCGCGCCAAGCGACTTCAACTCCGTCAGCAAAATCTCCGTCGCCACGTTGCCCACCAGCGCATCCTGCGCGAACGGACATCCGCCCAGTCCGCCAATCGCCGCATCGAACCGCCTGCACCCGGCCTCATATGCTGCGCGAATCTTCGCCGCAGCAGTATCCGGCCGCGCATGAAGATGCACACCAACTTCCAGCTCATCATGCACGGCGCGGACATCGGCCACCAGGTCGGCCACCTGCTTCGGCGT